>DATHAP010000049.1 GCA_035489715.1 Actinomycetes bacterium | reverse complement strand
ACGGGACGGCCGTCTTGCGCAGCGCGTCGGCGACCGGCTCATGGGCGACGGCGAAGCCGACCCGGAGACCGGCCAGGCCGTACGCCTTGGAGAAGGTGCGCAGCACCGCGACGTTCGGCCGGTCGCGGTAGACGTCGATGGCGTCGGGCACCTCGGGGTCGCGGACGAACTCGCGGTAGGCCTCGTCGACGACGACGAGCAGGTGCGCCGGGACGCGGTCGAGGAAGCGCTCGAGCTCGGCCCGCTGGACGGCGGTGCCGGTCGGGTTGTTGGGCGAGCAGACGAGGACCAGCCGGGTGCGGTCGGTCACCGCGTCGGCCATCGCGTCGAGGTCGTGGTGCTCGTCGGCACGCAGCGGCACCCGGACGGAGGTCGCACCGGAGACCTGGACGACGATCGGGTAGGCCTCGAAGGACCGCCACGCGTGGACCACCTCGTCGCCCTCGGTCGCCGTGGACTGCACCACCTGCTGCAGCACGCCGACCGACCCGGTGCCGGTCGTGACGTGGCTGACGGGCACCCCGAAGCGGTCGGCGATCGCCGCCGTCAGAGCGGTCGCGAACATGTCGGGGTAGCGGTTGAAGGTCTCGGCACCGTCCCGGACCGCGGCCAGCACCGAGGGGAGCGGCGGGTAGGGGTTCTCGTTGGACGACAGCTTGTACGCCGGGGCGCCGTCGCGGGCCGCGGCCGGCCGGCCCGGCCGGTAGGTGGGGATGCCGTCGAGTGCCGGCCGCAAGCGGGGGTTGCCGTCCATGCCACACACCCTAGGCATGACTCACGGGGCACCCGGCGCCGACAGGTGACGGGACGTCAGCGCGGTGGCAGCTCGAGCGCGACGAGGCAGGCGCTCGGGTCTTCGTGGTAGCGCGCTACGAGCTCGGCGGTCGCCCGGTCGAGCCGCTTGTGCAGCGCCTCGCGGTAGGACGACAGCACGCTCTCGGCGGAGGTCAGACGGCGCGTCAGGTCGGCACGGCCGGCCTCGTCGGTGCCGGCCGCTCCGCTGGCCCACAGCTCGGGCAGGTGGGGGAGGATCGGCATCCCGCCGTCGGGGTGCAGCGACAGGATCACCTGGCGGCCCATGGTGCCCCGCTGCTCGGTGAGCGCGTCGGCCAGGGCGATCCGGTCGCCGAGCGCCGAGGGGGTGCGCAGCAGGTCGCGCCGGGCCTGCACCAGCCGGCGCCAGTACGACGTGCGCAGCTCCTCCTCGAGCAGCGTCCGGCGGTAGGTCCGCAGCCGCCGGAGGTCGAGGTGGGCCAGCTCCGGCTGCCGCTGCGGGGGCGGGCGCAGCGTCGTCGCCGGCACCGCGCGCAGCGGTGCCACCGGGAGGGCGTCCTCGGGACGCTCTCCGGCGAGCTCCGCCACCGGGCTGATCGATGTCACGTCCCGGTCATCGACGCGTCTCGCTCTCCGCTTGACGCGTCTCACCCGAAGGGATGAGGCCACAATGCCCTGGGGCCGGTGCGACCGTTCGCGGCGGCCTTGCAGCGCGACCACGAGGAGCCCGGATGGCCTACGACGAACGGCTTGCCGAGCGGCTGCGGGCCACGACGGCCGACCTGCTCGGCCCAGGCACCCCGGTTGTCGAGAAGAAGATGTTCGGCGGCCTGGCGCTGATGGTCGGCGGGAACATGGCCTGCGGTGTCTACCAGGACGCCGTCCTGGTGCGGGTCGACCCGGCCACGTCGGCCGACGTGCTGACCGAGCCGTCAGTCCGGCCGTTCGACATGGGTCGCGGCCCGTCGAAGGGGTGGGTGCTCGTCGACCCGGCGGGTGTCGCCGACGACGCCGACCTGCGGCGGTGGGTGGAGCGCTCGACGACGTACGTCCGGACGCTCCCGCCGAAGTAGCCGCTGAGTCCGGAGTAGCCGCTCAGCCGCGCTCGGCCAGCGCTCGGCCGACCCGACGCGCCTCGAGCCCGATCTCGCGCAGCAGCCCGGACAGCTCGGCCTTGATGCCGACGAAGTGCAGCCCGCGCGCAGCCGGGTGCTGATCGGCGCTGTGCACCGTTGGCACCCCGCGCCGGTCCAGGACGTCGAGGTGGCCGACCACCGGCTCCAGCCCGGTCGTGAAACCGGTCGCCGCGACCACCGCGTCCGGTCTGCTGCTGCTGCCGTCGGCGAGATGCACCGTCGGGCCGTCGACGGACACCGTCGCCGGCACCACCCGCACTCGCCCGGTGCGCACCGCGTCGACGATGCCGGTGTCGAGGATCGGCACCGTGCCGGTGCGGCGGAAGGTCGAGTAGGGATCAGCCGACCGGGGCAGCCCGTGCTCGCTCAGGTCGGGGACGCTGATCCGGCGCAGCGTCGCGGTGAGCGGGTCCATGAACCGCTCCGGCACCCGCTTCAGCGCGATGCCGAAGACCTGGCTGGGCACGCCGAGCGTGTCGCGCCGCACGATGTTGGGCGGTGTGCGCACCGACAGCGTCACCTCGGCGCCGACCCGGAGCAGGTCGAGCGCGATCTCGGTCGCCGAGTTGCCGGCGCCGACGACGAGCACCCGCTTGCCGGCGTAGGACGACGGCTCGCGGTAGTCGGCCGAGTGCCGCAGGTCGCCGGTGAAGGTCTCGACGCCCGGCCAGGCAGGCCGCCGCGGCGTGTGGCTGTAGCCGGTCGCGACCACCACGCGGCTCGCCGTGCGGTCACCACGGTCGGTGCGCACCAGCCAGCCGCTGTCGTCGCCGTCGCGGTCGATGCGCGTGACCGTGGTGCCGAGCTCGGGCCGCAGCGAGCGCTTCCGGGCGTACGTCGCGAGGTACTGCACCAGGTCGTCGCGCGCCACCCACTTGCCGTAGGACCTCGGGATCGGCACCCCGGGCAGACCGGACAGCCACCGGACGGTGTGCAGGTGCAGGCTGTCGTAGCGGCCCGCCCACGACGCACCGACCCGCTCGGCCCGCTCCAGGACCTGGACCTCTCGACCGCCCTCGCGCAGCGCCGCGGCGGTGGCCAGCCCGGCCGCTCCGGCGCCCACGACGACGACCGGTGCCTGGCTCACCGCTGGAGCGTGCCACAACCTGCCACGGTGCCCGGCCCGGTCCGTCGGATCAGCTCTGTGCCATGTCGACGAAGCGGGAGTAGTGACCCTGGAACGCGACCGTGATCGTGGCGGTCGGCCCGTTGCGGTGCTTGGCGACGATGAAGTCGGCCTCGCCCGCCCGGGGTGACTCCCGCTCGTAGAGCTCCTCGCGGTGCAGCAGCACCACCATGTCGGCATCCTGTTCGATTGATCCCGACTCGCGGAGGTCCGACATCTGCGGCTTCTTGTCGGTGCGCTGCTCGGGACCGCGGTTGAGCTGGGAGATCGCGATGACCGGGACCTCGAGCTCCTTGGCGAGCAGCTTGAGCGCCCGCGAGAACTCCGAGACCTCCTGCTGGCGGCTCTCGACCCGCTTGCCGCTCTGCATGAGCTGGAGGTAGTCGATGATGACCAGCTTGAGGTCGTTGCGCTGCTTGAGCCGGCGGCACTTCGCGCGGATCTCCATCATCGACATGTTGGGCGAGTCGTCGATGAACAGCGGGGCGTTTGACACCTCGCCCATCCGCCGGGCCAGCCGCGTCCAGTCGTCGTCGGTCAGCTTGCCGGTGCGCATGTGGTGCAGCGCGACCCGCGCCTCAGCCGAGAGCAGGCGCATGGTGATCTCGTTGCGGCTCATCTCGAGCGAGAAGACGCAGGTCGTCATGTTGTGCTTGATGGCAGCGGCCCGGGCGATGTCGAGCCCGAGGGTCGAGTTGTGCGTGGCGACCATGGTCCGCCCCGCGAGGTAGAGGTGGTCGTCGCTGTCGACCTCGACGCACCGCACCGGCACGCTCGGCACCCGGCGCACGTCCACGACGGCCCGGCCGCCGAGGGTCCCGGGGCGCGCCGAGCGCCGCTCCTTGTGCGCGAGGCGCCGGCCCTCCACCCGGAACACGTCCTGGTCGCTGCAGAACGCGATCGTCGCCAGGGCGGCGGCCGGGGCCCGGCCGTCCACGGCCGCGGGAGTGCTGGGAGTCGAGAGCCCGCACTCGTAGCCGAGCGACACGACGAGCTCGCGCAGATCACCTGCCAGCCCGGCCGGCAGGCCCGGCACCTGCACGCAGCCGGACGCGGTGATCCGGCCGAGCCGGTCCAGGACTCCGGCGAGCAGCGCACGCCGCTGGTCCTCGTCGGCTCGCAGGTAGCCGGCCGGCACCCGGAGGCCGGGGCCGACGAGTGCGCCGACGGTGCCGTCGACCACGGCCGGGTCGACCTCGGACTCGACGTACATCGCGATCTCGTCGATCTCGTCGATCTCGTCTGCATCGGCGGCCGCGTAGACCGCTGCGGTGCCGTCGGCCGGGTCAGCGCAACGGGCGCCGAGCCAGGACCCGACGACGTACGGCGGGAACGGCAGGTCGGCCGGCGGGAGGGAGAGCGGAGCCGACAAAGGGACCGTGTGGTTGAGCCGGCGCTCCTCGCCGCGGCTCCCGCGGCGGCCGGACTCGGCCCACAGCGTCGCGGCGAGCTCGCGGGTGGTGCGGACCGCGGTCGACCCCGCGACCGTCGTGGTGCACCACTGGTGCTCCGCGTCGGCCACGACGACCGCACCGTCGGAGAACTCGACCTCGAGGCAGGGCCGCCCGCGCATCACCTCGGTCGCGGCGACGACCCTGGTCGACCGCCCGTCGGCGCCGAGCAGCAGGTCGCCGACGGCGACCTGGCCCATCGTGGTCCACCCCGTGGGGGTCGGGAGCGGGGTGTCGAGCGCCAGCGCCTTGCCGACGGCGGGCCGGGCCGCGACGACGATCATCTGGCCGGGGTGCAGCCCGTTGGTCAGCTCGTCGAAGTCGGCGAAGCCGGTGGGCACCCCGACCATCTCGCCGCCCCGCGAGCCGATCGCCTCGATCTCGTCGAGCGCGCCCTCCATGATCGCCGACAGCGGGAGGTAGTCCTCCGAGGTCCGCCGGTCGGTGACGCCGTAGACCTCGGCCTGGGCCGCGTCGAGGATGTCGTCGGCGTCGCCGTCGCCCGCGTAGCCGAGCTGCACGATCTTGGTGCCGGCCTCGATCAGGCGCCGCAGGATCGCCGTCTCGCGCACGATGCGCGCGTAGTAGCCGGCGTTGGCCGCGGTCGGCACCGACTGCAGGAGGTTGTGCAGGTACGGCGCGCCGCCCACCCGGCCCATCTCGGCGCGCTTGACCAGCTCGGCCGCGACGGTGACCGCGTCAGCCGGCTCGCCGCGGCCGTAGAGGTCGAGGATCGCCTCGTAGACCAGCTCGTGGGCCGGCCGGTAGAAGTCGGGCCCCCGCAGCACCTCGACGACGTCGGCGATCGCGTCCTTGGACAGCAGCATGCCGCCGAGCACCGACTGCTCCGCGGCGAGGTCCTGGGGCGGGGTGCGGACGAGCGACCCGGGACCCCCGGTGTCGGGCAGCTCGACGATGCTCACTCGCGGTCCGCCCCTTCCGCCTGCCTCGCGCCTCGCGGACGCATCTGGGTCCGCTGTCGCCCCGATGGAACCGTGGGGGTTGGACACAAACCCTGCCGGTGCGCCGCGGGAACGTTCGGCAACTCCGACCGATGCACCTGCTTGCCCTGTGCACAGCAGGTGGAGATCTCTGTGGACCGACCCTCGAAGCGTGTGCACCCGCTGTGGACGACGTGTGGACACGTCACCCCCGCGAGGTGCGGACGGGCGGGTGGGGTGCAGTGATCTCGTGCACCGGCTGTGGACCGCAGAAAGTCCGGCCCGCTGTCTACGATGCGGACAGTGCGACCGACATCCGGACCGGCCGACCGGGCAGCCGACGACGGCGGCCACCGGCTGCGGCTCCGGCACCCGCACGACCGCGAGATCCTGCGGCTCGCTCTGCCGGCGTTCGGCGCGCTGGTCGCCGAGCCGCTGTTCCTGCTCGCCGACTCGGCCATCGTCGGCCACCTCGGGACGCCCCAGCTGGCCGGCCTGGGCATCGCCGGGGCGGTGCTCGCGACCGCGGTGTCACTGTGCGTGTTCCTGGCCTACGGCACGACGGCGTCGGTCGCCCGGCGGGTCGGCGCCGGCGACCTGCGGGCCGCGATCGCCCAGGGTGTCGACGGGCTGTGGCTCGCCGCCGGGCTCGGTGCGCTGCTCGCCGTCGTGGGACTGCTCGCCGCGGTCCCGCTGGTCGACGCGTTCGACCCCTCGGCGGCCACGGCCGGCTACGCGACGACGTACCTCCGGGTGTCCGTCACCGGCCTGCCGGCGATGCTCGTCGTCCTCGCCGCCACCGGCGTCCTGCGTGGGCTTCAGGACACCCGCACACCGCTGGTCGTCGCCACCGTCGGCGCGGTGGTCAACGTGCTGCTCAACCTGGCGCTCGTCTACGGGGCGGACCTGGGGGTCGCCGGGTCGGCGCTCGGTACCGTGCTGACGCAGGTCGGGATGGCCGCCGCCTTCCTCGTCGTGGTCGTCCGCGGCGCCCGCACCCACGGCTCGCCGCTGCGCCCCGACCGGGCCGGCATCCGGGCCGCCGCGAGTGCCGGCGTCCCCCTCGTGGTGCGCACCGCGACGCTGCGGGCGGCGCTGCTCGTGACGACGTACGTCGCCGCGTCGATCGGCACGGCGGCCGTGGCGGCCCACCAGGTCGCGTTCACCATCTGGCTCTTCCTGTCCCTGGCGCTGGACGCCGTAGCGATCGCCGGGCAGGCCATCGTCGGGCGCTATCTCGGGGCCGGAGACGCCGCAGGGGCCCGGTCTGCGACCCGTCGGATGGTCGAGTGGGGTGCTGCCGCCGGTGCGCTGCTCGCGGTCGTCGTCATCGTGCTGCGCGCCGGCTACGTGCCCTTCTTCTCGCCCGACCAGGACGTCCGCGACCAGCTGTCGGCGGTGCTGGTGGTCGCGGCGCTCTTCCAGCCGGTCTGCGGCGTGGTGTTCGCGCTGGACGGCGTGCTGATCGGGGCCGGCGACGGTCGGTACCTGGCTTGGGCCGGCGTGGGGACCCTGCTCGCATACCTGCCGCTGGCCGGGCTGGTGCTCGCGACCGACGGTGGGCTGGTGGCGCTGTGGTGGGCGTTCAACGGCTTCCTGCTCTCCCGGCTGGTGACCCTCGTCTGGCGCTGGCACGGCGACGCCTGGCTGGTGACCGGGGCGGAGCTGCCGCGTCGGACCTGACAGCGGTCACCGGGCATTCCACTCGGTGGTTCGCTCGGCGGTCAGGACTCACTCACCGGTGCGGCCGTCGAGCGCCTGGCGCAGCAGGTCGGCGTGGCCGTTGTGCCGGGCGTACTCCTCGATCATGTGCAGCGCGAGCGCCCGGATGTCGATGGTGTCCTCACCCCGCCGGTGCCGGTAGGTGAAGGTGTCGTCGTAGTCCTTGGTCGCCAGGATCGCCCGGGCCGCCTCGACCTCCGCGGCGTACGTCACGAAGTCCTCCGCCGCGCGCGCGGGGTCGAGGTCGTCGAAGGCGACGTCCCACTCGCCGTAGATCCGGGCGACGTCGTCGCCGGCGACCCGGTCGCGGAACCAGCTCCGCTCGACCTCCGCCATGTGCCGGACGAGGCCGAGCAGCGACAGCGTCGACGGCGGGCAGGCCCGCCGCGCGAGCTGCTCGCCGGTCAGGCCGCCGCACTTCCACAGCAGCGTCGCGCGGTGATAGTCCAGCAGCTCCTCGATCGCCTGCCGCTCCGGCGCGACGTTCGCCCCGCCGGGGCGCTCCACCTCAGGTGCCGTCCACTCGGTCATGGCACCGGAACCTACCGGCGCCCGGTGTCGCCGACGGCAGCGCCGCGGACCCAAGAGCCCCGCAGCGCTGTCGCTGCGGGGCTCTGGCGACGTACGTCGCGCAGGTCGGTGTGGCCTCAGGCCGGGACGACCTCGACGGACACGGCCGCGGTGACGTCGGGGTGCAGCCGCACGGTGACGGTGTGCGCGCCGACGGTCTTGATCGGCTGGCCGATCTCGATCCGCCGCTTGTCGACCTGCGGACCACCGGCCTTGCTGACGGCCTCGACGATGTCGGCGACGGTGACGGCGCCGAACAGCCGGCCCCCCCCGCCGGCCCGCACCGGGATCTTGACCGACAGCGACTCGAGCTCGCGCTTGATGCCGCCGGCCTGGCTGGTGTCACGGACCTCACGGACCTCGCGGCCGCGCCGGATCGAGGTGATCTGCTTCTCGCCGCCGCGGGTCCAGCGGATCGCCGCGCCGCGCGGCATCAGGTAGTTGCGGCCGTAGCCGTCCTTGACCTCGACGACGTCGCCGGGGCCGCCGAGGCCGGAGACCTCCTGGGTGAGGATGAGCTTCATCGTGGTCACTCCCCTCAGCGGGCGGTGCTGGTGTAGGGCAGCAGCGCCATCTCACGGCTGTTCTTCACGGCCGTGGCGACGTCACGCTGGTGCTGGGTGCAGTTGCCGGTGACCCGCCGGGCGCGGATCTTGCCGCGGTCGGAGATGAACTTCCGCAGCAGCCCGGTGTCCTTGTAGTCCACGTAGGAGATCTTCTCCTTGCAGAACTGGCAGACCTTCTTCTTGGGCTTGCGGGGCGGTGGCTTGGCCATCGTGGTGCTCCAGACTCTGGATGCCCGGCTCGGTGGTGGCCGGGATGGTCAATCGGGGGACAGGTCAGGACGGGATCAGAAAGGTGGCTCGTCGGAGGTGCCGGGTGCGTTCCACCCGCCGCCACCGCCACCGCTGCCGGCTGAAGCCGGGGCGGCCGGGGCGGCCGACGCCCAAGGGTCGTTGTCGACGGCACCGCCGCCGAACCCGCCGCCACCGCCGCCGCGCTGGGTCTTGTTGACCTTCGCGGTGGCGCTGCGCAGGCTAGGGCCGACCTCGTCGACCTCGACCTCGTAGACAGTGCGCTTCTCGCCCTCCTTGGTCTCGTACGACCGCTGCTTGAGGCGGCCCTGCACGATGACCCGCATGCCGCGCTGGAGCGACTCGGCGACGTTCTCCGCCGCCTGGCGCCAGACG
>DATHAP010000048.1 GCA_035489715.1 Actinomycetes bacterium | reverse complement strand
TCGGGCAGGGCGACGTCCTTGATGTCGACCCGGTCGATGTGCACGCCCCAGTCCACCGCCGGGCTGTCCAGCATCAGCTCGAGCCCCTGGTTGAGCCGCTCCCGGTTGGACAGCAGGTCGTCGAGGTCGCTCTTGCCGATGATCGAGCGGAGGGAGGCCTGCGCGACCTGCGCGATGGCCGCCTGGTAGCTCTGCACGCCGACGACGACCCGGACCGGGTCGAAGACCTTGTAGTAGACGACGGCGTCGACCTTCACGGTCACGTTGTCACGGGTGATGCCCTCCTGCGCGGGCACCGGCATGGTGATGACCTGCATGTTCACCTTGTGCAACCGGTCGGCCGCCGGCGCGATGAAGGTCAGCCCCGGCCCGCGGGAGTCGCCACGGAGCTGCCCGAACCGCAGGACGACGCCGCGCTCGAACTGGGTGATCACCCGGACGCTCGCGCCCGCCAGGAGCAGCAGGACGCCGGCCAGGACGGCCAGGACGACGAGGACGGTTTCCATCTCGGCCTCCGTCATCGGCGCCGGCGGGCGGACCGGTCAGGGTGGCCGTGGTCCCCGGCGACCTGCGATGACGGCACCAGCGTAGAACGGTCCGGCGTCCTCCGGGCGGGGTGCGGGCACGCTCGGATCTCTTTCAGGAACGCGGATTGGTTCTAGACTGCACGCATGGACGACGAGCGCACCGCACAGGTCGCCGCGGTCGCCGCGCTGGCCGAGCCCACCCGGCGGTTGCTGTACGAGCACGTCGTCCGGCAGCCGGTCGCGGTCAGCCGGGACGAGGCGGCCGAGGCCACCGAGGTCGCGCGTGCGACGGTCGCCTTCCACCTGGACAAGCTGGTCGACGAGGGGCTGCTCGACGTCGTCTACGAGCGGCGCAGCGGCAGGAGCGGCCCGGGCGCCGGTCGCCCCGCGAAGCTGTACCGGCGGGCCGACTGCGACGTCGCGGTGAGCCTCCCCGAGCGGCACTACGACCTGGCCGGGGGTCTGCTCGCCGCGGCCATGGACGAGAGCCAGTCGACCGGGGAGCCGCCCCGGGCGGTCCTGGCCAGGCTGGCCTTCGAGCGCGGGCGGGACCTGGGCGCGGCCGCGCGCGGGGACGACGACGCCGAGGACGGCCGGCGGGTCGCGCTGCGCGCGCTCGAGCAGCACGGGTTCGAGCCGCTCGCCGAGGACGGCGCCGTCATGCTGGCGAACTGCCCGTTCCACCGGCTGGCGCGCGAGCACACCGAGCTGGTCTGCGGCATGAACCTGCGGCTGCTCGACGGCCTGCTCGCGGGCGCGGCCGCCGGGGGATTCGTCGCCAGGCTGGAGCCGTCGCCGGGCCGCTGCTGCGTGCGGCTGGAGCCGGCGGACGCGTAGGCGTTGACACCGGGTCGCCCCGGGTCTCTACTTCTAACCATCATTGGTTTTAGAAGGAGGCACGTGATGACCACCCACCTCACCCGCTCCCGGCCACTCACCACCGACCCGGCGTACCAGGCCTTCGTGCTGCTCCGGACCGCCTTCACCGTCGCGCCCGTGGCGTTCGGCCTCGACAAGTTCGCGAACGTGCTCACCGACTGGCCGCAGTACCTCGCGCCGTGGATCGACGGGATCGTGCCGGGGACGGCGCAGCAGGCCATGTACGCCGTCGGTGTCGTCGAGGTGCTCGCGGGCGTCCTGGTCGCGGTCGCCCCGCGGATCGGCGGCTGGGTCGTGGCCGCGTGGCTCGCCGGGATCATCCTGAACCTCCTGACGATCCCGGGCTTCTACGACGTCGCGCTCCGGGACTTCGGCCTGCTGGTCGGCGCCGTCGCCCTCGCCCGCCTCGCCGAGCGCTACGCGCCCGCCGGTCGTCGGAGCGCCGGCTCGTGACCTCCCCCGAGCCGGTGGTCGCACCGACGACGACGGAGCCGGCCCGGCTGCGCAGCGTGCGCAGCCGCACCGCGGTGGACGTACCGGCCGCCGAGCACGCCGTGGCGCTCCTGCTCCGGGCGCTGGGCAAGGACCCGGCCTCGGTGCACCTGGCCGAGACCCCGCGACGGGTGGCCGGGGCCTTCGCCGAGATGCTGAGCGGGCCGCCGTTCGAGCTCACCACCTTCCCGAACGAGGGGTACGACGAGCTGGTCATCGCCACGGACATCCCCGTGCAGTCGCTGTGCGAGCACCACCTCCTGCCGTTCACGGGCGTCGCGCACATCGGCTACCTGCCCGGCGACCGCATCCTCGGGCTGTCCAAGCTCGCCCGCGTGCTCGACCTGTTCGCCCGCGACCTGCAGGTGCAGGAGCGGCTCACCCAGCAGGTCGCCGACTGGCTGGAGACCAACCTCGCCCCCCGCGGCGTCGGGGTGGTGATCGAGGCCGAGCACCTCTGCATGTCGCTGCGAGGGGTGCGCGCCCGCGGTGCCCGCACGACGACATCCGCCCTGCACGGCCTCCTGCGGGAGGACGCTCGATCCCGACAGGAGTTCTTCGCCCTCTCCGGATTGCGAGGCAGTCAGGCATGACGACCCAGGAACCGTTCGTGATCGTCGGCGGGGGGCTGGCCGGCGCCAAGGCGGCCGAGACCCTCCGCGCCGAGGGGTTCGACGGCCCCGTCGTCCTCGTGGCGGGGGAGCCGGAGGTGCCCTACGAGCGGCCGCCCCTGTCCAAGGACTACCTGCTCGGCAAGGCCGACCGGGAGAGCCCGCGGGTGCATGCCCCCGAGTGGTACGCCGAGCACCAGGTCGAGCTGCGGACCGGCGTCCAGGCCACCCGGCTGGACCCTGCGACGCACCGCCTGGCGCTCGACACCGGTGAAGAGCTGGCCTACGCCAAGCTGCTGCTGGCGACCGGGTCGTCGGCCCGCCGGCTGCCCGTCCCGGGCGCCGACCTGGAGGGTGTCCGGTACCTGCGCACGTTCGCCGACTCCGACCGGCTCCTGGCCGACCTGTCCGGGGGCGGACGCCGCGTGGTGATCGTGGGCGCGGGCTGGATCGGCCTGGAGGTCGCCGCCGCCGCACGTTCCCACGGGAACGAGGTGACCGTCGTCGAACCGCAGCCCACCCCGCTGCACGCGGTCCTCGGGCCGGAGATGGGGGCCGTCTTCGCCCGGCTGCACCGTGCGCACGGGGTCGACCTGTTCACCGACACGACGGTCCGCGAGTTCCGCGGCGCCTCGGGGCGGGTGGAGACGGTGGCGACCGACGCGCACGCCGGGCTGCCGGCGGACCTGGTGGTCGTCGGCATCGGGGCGGCACCGAACGTGGAGCTCGCCGCGGCCGCCGGCCTCGAGGTCGAGAAC
>DATHAP010000047.1 GCA_035489715.1 Actinomycetes bacterium | reverse complement strand
TATCGCTCGGAACCTCGAGAAGATCGAGCGAGCGTTGTCCCGGTTCGACTCACGGCGGCGCTAGCCGCACGGATCGCGCCTCCGACCCCGTGGCCGGCCGAGGCGGACGCGTAAAGGACGTACTCGCTGCACCCCGAGAGGGGTCGGGAGCACGTTTCCGCAGGTCACCACAGAGCCGACGCCGAGACTCGAACTCGGAACCGCCCGATTACAAGTCGGGTGCGCTGCCAATTGCGCCACGCCGGCGGGACCCCGGGGAGCCGTCGCGGATCCATCCGAGGCAGCGTGCAGGGTCGAGCACAGACTAGGCCAGGGCGTCCCATCCGGGCAGGGACGGGGACGCCCCGACTCGTCGGGACGCGCCGGTCAGGTCGCTACGACCGGGTGCCGGACGACCGCTCCGAACAGGTAGCCGTTGGTGTTGAACGGCACCGTGGCCGGCTGGGTGCGGCCGTCCGTGTCGGTCGCCCGCGCCCACAGCTGCACCGGACCCTCGGCCAGCGCCGGCTGCTCGTGCCGGAACCGGGTCCCCCCATCGCGCAGGCCCTCGAGCCGGGCCGGCGTCCAGGTGACCCCCTCGTCGAGACTGACGTCGACCTTCGCGATCGGGGCGGTGCCCGACCAGGCGCGCCCGGTGAGCGTCACCGGCTCCCCAGCCGGCAGGCGGGCACCCGAGGCCAGCTCCCAGGTTGACCGTCTGCTCGGTGACCAAGGGGCGGTCCGGGTAGGCGGTGCCGGTCATGACGTACTGCTGGGTGTTCCAGTAGGAGAACAGCGGCTCGTCGGACACCTCGATGTCGCCGACCCATTTGATGCTCGCGACGCCGATCCACCCGGGCACCACGAGTCAGGCCGGGAAGCCGTGGTCGGGCGGCAGGTCCGCGCCGTTCATCGACAGCGCGACCAGCACGTCATCCAGCACCTTCTCGACCGGGAGGGGACGACGTACGTGCCCGTAGTCGACACCGCCCGCGACGACCGTCGGGTCCAAGCCGGCCGGCATGACGTCCACCGGCGACGGGCTGATACCGGCGCGCTCCAGCACGACGCGCAGCGGCACGCCGCGCCACCGGGCGATGCCGATGGCACCGTGGCCCCGCAGTCGCCACGTCCGCTCGTCGATGGCCGGGGTCGAGGTGTCGTCGCGGACGAAGAACCGCTCGTTGGGCACTCGGTAGCCGAGGTCGGCGACGGATTCCCATCGCATCTCGGCGTTGGTGCCGTGGCTGACGAACCACTCCGGTGCAGCGGCTTGCGGATCGGCGAGGACACCGCAGCCTCCGCGGCGCGGGCCGTCGTCGGCCCGACGACGTGAGCGACTCCGGCGGCCAGTGGCAACGAGGCACCGAGCCGGAGCACGTCGCGACGCCGCAGCCCCGCCCGCTGCACGAGCTGTCGCGATCGAACCTGCAGGTACGTCGCCTCGTCGAGGTCCACGTGTCCCCCTCGCTCGACCCATGAACACTAAGTCGGCCTTGTTACAGGAGTTCGGGTCGCGCAAGGCAGGTCCGATAAAGCTCGAGGTTGCTGCACCTAACGCTCGGCTAACGGCGTTCCCACTCGCTGGACGAGCGGGCAGGGTCGTCGCATCGCAACAACCACATGACGACCGGAGGACATCATGCGCAAGACTCTCACCGCGGCAGCTCTGGGCCTGGCCCTGCTCGTCCCGTTCGCCCCCGCCGCTCACGCCGGCGACGGCGACGGCGAGATCGAGCGCACCGGCTCGTGCAGCGGCCGGGCGGACTGGAAGCTCGACGTGAAGCGCGACGACGGCGCGCTCGAGGTCGAGTGGGAGGTCGACTCCAACAAGGTCGGCCAGGTCTGGCGGGTCCGGATCTACGACAACGGCGACCGGGTCGCCGCGACGCGGCGGACCACCCTGGCGCCGAGCGGCTCGTTCGACGTGGAGCGCAGGATCACCAACCGGGCCGGAGACGACCGGATCGTGGCGCGGGCCCGCCACCTGGCGACCGGCCAGGTCTGCCGCGGAGTCATCACCTTCGGCTAGACGCCGGACTCCGGAGGTGCGAACACCACCGCCACCTCGAGGTCCTGGGTGATGTCGACGAAACGGTGCGGCACGCGGCTCGGGACGTACGCGACCGAGCCCGGCCGCACCGCCGTCCGCGTCCCGTCGACCTCGAGGTGCGCCCGGCCGGCCGTGACGACGTAGACTTCGTCCTCACCATGCGGAGCCTGGCCGTCCGCAGCACCCGCACCGAGCCGGTAGACCCCGGCGCTCAGGTCACCGGAGCGCACGACCTCGGCCCATGGCTCGGCCCGCACGTCCGACGCGTGCCGGACCAGCGGCGGCGGCTGCGTCGGTGCCGGGCCATGCGACGGCCAGAACGGCCACTCCTCGAACCGGCTGGCCCGGCCGTCGGCGGTGAAGGTTACGACCCACAGGTCGCGGTACTCCGCCACCACCGGCTCGCCGTACCGCACCTCCACCCGCACGACTCCGGTCGCGCCGCTGCAGGCGACGACGACGTGGCCCATCGTGAAGACCTCGTCGGGGTCGACCTCCCGCGCCCACAGCGCCTCGATCGCCGGCAACCCGACCAGCGGCGGGGCATACGGCTCGACGAGGTACTCGGCGTCCGGGGTGAACAGCCCGGCCAGGTCGGCGGCCGCGCCGTCGCGCCAACCCCGCTCGTACGCCTTCACCCACGCGCCGAGCAGCTCGGGCGTCAGGTCAACCACCGTGCCGCTCCCTGATCTCGGCGGCCGTCGGGGGGTCGGCTCCCTGCCGGGAGCAGGTGATGGCCGACACCTCGATCGCCTCGTCGACCAACATCTCGATGTCCGCTGGGGGAAGCGACCGCAGTGCCTCGCGGGCGGCGGCACCGAGCAGGCCGCGCCGGTGCAGCCCCGCCACCAACGCGCCCATGAACGAGTCGCCCGCGCCGACCGTGTCGACGACGTCCACCGGGATGCCGGGGAGGTGCACCGCCCCGGCACCCGCGCCGACGGCGTAGGCGCCCTCCCCTCCGCGGGTGACGACGACCAGCGCCGGGCCGCGCGAGACCCAGTCCCCGGCCACGTCGGCGATGCTCCGGTCGGGTGCGAGCCAGGCGAGGTCCTCGTCGCTCGCCTTCACCACGTCGGCCACCGCAAGCACCTCGTCGACGATGCGCATCGTCGCCTCGGCCGACCCCATCAGCAGGTGGCGGACGTTGGGGTCGAACGTCACCGTCGCCGTCACTCGAGCGCGGGCCGCCAGCCGGCGCAGCACCTCCCCGCCGGGTGGCGTGGTCAGGCCCAGCGAGCCGACGTGCAGGGCGACGACGTCATCGAGCGCGCGCGCGAGCTCGTCATCGGTCCACTGCCAGTCAGCCGTGCCGTCGACCCGGAAGTCGTACTCCGCCGAGCCGTCGTCGGCGAGCACCACGATGGCCAGCGACGAGGGCTCGCTCGCGTCGACCGCGCAGGACAGGTCGACCCCGTTGTCGGCGAGGTGCCGCCGGAGGCGACGACCGAGCACGTCGCCGGACAGCCGCGCGAGCAGCCGGACCGGGACCTCGAGGCGGGCCAGGCCGACGGCGACGTTGGCCGGGCTGCCCCCGGGAGCGGCCCGGAACAGCCCCTGCCCCCCGGCCGGCACCATGTCGGTGATGACCTCGCCGGCGACCGCGACGACGTCTCCCGGTGACCGCACGGCGCCGAACCTACCGCCCCTACGATCAGCCGTGATGCCCACGCGCACGAACCTGCCCGCCGGGCTGCTGGCATCCGTCCGGCAGCGCGCGTCCGCCGTCCTCGGCGACGTCGAGGGTGCCGCCGTGGCGGCGCGCCTCGAGGCCCACCATGCCGACCTGGTTGAACCGCTCCGCAGCCTGTACGCCCCCAGCGACCGGGCCGCGCTGGACCGGCTGGTGACCCGGCTGGTCGACCTGGCCGTGGCCTCGGCGGTCGGGCGCGCTCTGCCGCTGCGGGTGCTCGACCGGGCTCGCGAGGTGGACCCCAGCTGGTTCCAGCGCGCCCGGATGTCCGGCTACGTCAGCTATACCGACCGGTTCGCGGGTGACCTCACCGGTGTGCGGCAGCGCCTGGACTACCTGGCCGAGCTCGGCGTGACGTACCTGCACCTGATGCCGCTCCTCGCCAGCCGCGACGGTGACGACGACGGCGGCTACGCGGTCGTGGACTACGGCGCGGTCGACCCCCGGCTCGGCACGATGACCGACCTCGAGGCGCTCGCCACGGACCTGCACGAGCGGCAGATGACGCTCTGCGTCGACCTGGTGCTCAACCACACCGCCGCCGAGCACCCATGGGCGCGTGCCGCCGCGGCGGGCGACCCCGTCTACCGCGACTTCTACCTGATGTTCCCGGACCGCTCCTGGCCGGACCGCTACGAGCGGACTCTTCCCGAGGTGTTCCCCGACCAGGCACCGGGCTCGTTCACCCACGTCGAGGGGGTGGGGTGGGTCTGGACCACGTTCAACACGTTCCAGTGGGACCTGGACTGGTCCAACCCCGACGTGTTCGCGGCGATGCTCGGCACGGTGCTCGGCCTGGCCGACCGCGGGGTCGACGTGCTGCGGCTGGACGCCGCCCCGTTCCTGTGGAAGCGCGAAGGAACCGACTGCCAGAACCAGCCCGAGGTCCACCTCGTGCTGCAGGCGATGCGTGCGCTGCTCGCCGTGGCGGCTCCCGGCGTACTGGTCAAGGCCGAGGCCATCGTCTCGCCGCAGCATCTCGTGCAGTACCTCGGCGGCCACGACCGGTTCCGTCCCGAGTGCGACCTGGCCTACCACAACCAGCTGATGGTGATGCTGTGGTCGTCCCTGGCCAGCCGCGACGCCACGCTCGCCCGGCATGCCCTGTCGGCGATGCGCACGGCGCCACCCACGACGGCGTGGGTGACCTATCTGCGCTGCCACGACGACATCGGGTGGGCGGTCTCCGACGAGGACGCCTGGGCGGTCGGCCTCGACCCCGCCGCGCACCGGCACTTCCTCAGCGAGTTCTACAGCGGGGCGCACGACAGCTCCTTCGCCCGCGGCGCGGTGTTCCAGGCCAACCCGCGCACCGGTGACCGCCGCATCTCCGGCACCGCCGCCGCGCTGTGCGGCCTCGACGCGGCCCGCGACTCAGGCGACGGGGAACAGGTCGACGCGGCGATTCGACGCCTGCTCACCCTCTACTCGGTCGTCTACTCCTTCGGCGGCATCCCGCTGCTCTACATGGGCGACGAGCTCGGCCTGGCCAACGACCCGGCGTGGGCGGCCGAACCGTCGCAGGCCGGCGACAACCGCTGGATGCACCGGCCACCGATGGACTGGGCGGCCGCCGACCGGCGGCACGACCCGACCAGCGTGGAGGGCCGGGTGTTCGCGGGCATCCAGGGGCTCGCCCGGGCCCGGGCCGGCCTCCTCGCCCTGCGCTCGGGCACCAGCCCCGAGCTGCTGGATGTCGGAGACCGGCACGTGCTGGCCTACCGTCGGCGCCATCCCCGCAGCGGCCCGCTGATGGCGTTGGCGAGCTTCTCCGACGACCGGGTCGACGTCGACCGGGGGCGGCTGGCCGGCCTGCCGCCGGACGCCGTGCTGGTGGCGGCGACGCCGGGCAGCGAGCTGACGACATACGCCCTCAGGCTGCCCGCCTGGGGCCATGCCTGGCTGGCAGGCGACTAGCCGGAGCCACCCGGTCCGACCGGCGGGGCGGTGGTGCTCCGGACGACCAGCCGGGTCGGCACGGTCAGCGCCTTCTGTCGCACCCGGTCGCCGGCGGCGGCGATCACGTCGAGCAGGAGACGGGCCGCCAGCCGGCCCTGCTCGTGCACCGGCTGCGCCACCGTGCTGAGCCCGAAGAACTCCGCCATGTCGTGGTCGTCGATGCCGATCACCGAGATGTCCTCGGGAACTCGCAGGCCGGCCTCGCGCACGGCGTAGGCGGCACCGACGGCCATCTCGTCCGACGCCGCGAACACCGCGGTCGGACGCTCCTGCGCCTCGAGCAGGAGGCGCATGGCGGCCAGCCCGCCGCGGACGGTGAAGTCGCCGATAACCTCCCACGACGGGTGCACCTCGAGACCTGCGCCGGCCATGGCGCTGCGGTAGCCCTGCAGCCGGTCCAGCGGCGCCGCGAAGTCCAGCTGCTCCTCGAGCGACCCGCCGATGTAGCCGATCCGGCAGTGGCCCAGGTCGAGCAGGTGTCGCATGGCGATGCGCGCCGTCTCCATGTCGTCGATCCGCACGCTCGACCAGCCGGGCACGGTGGCGCCGACCACGGCGACCGGCCGGTCGAGCTTGGCGAGCTCGCGCACCTCCTCGGCAGTCGGCGTGAGGCTCAGCACGATGACCGCGTCGACCCGCTTGCGCAGCAAGTGGCTGCGGAACACCCGGCGCCGGGCCTCTCGGTCGCCGCCCAGGTTGTAGAGCAGCAGGTCGTAGCCCTCGGCGCGCAGCAGCTCCTCCGCGCCCTGCACCACCGACGCGTAGAACCAGCGGGTCACGTGCGGCACCACCACGCCGACCGCCCGGGTCTGCCCGCTCGCGAGGCTGGCCGCGGTCGGCGACGCGACGTAGTCCAGCTCCTCGGCCGCCTGCAGCACGCGGTAGCGCGTCGCGTCGGAGACCCGCGGCAGCCCCCGCAGCGCGCGGGAGACTGTCGCGGTCGACACGCCCACCTCGCGTGCGACGTCCTTGATGCTCGTCATGGCAACCCCAGCCCCCCGGCCTCCGGCCTGGCCTCCTGGGCTACCCCTTGACGCTCCCCGCGAGGAGCCCACGGACGAAGAATCGCTGGCCGGCCAGGAAGACGACCAGCGGCACGATCAGCGAGACGAACGCACCGGCAGAGAGCAGGTGCCAGTCATTGCCGCGGGTGCCCGACAGCTCGGCGAGGCGCACCGTGAGCGGCGAGATCTCGAGGCTGCCACCGCCGAAGACCAGCGCGACGAGCAGGTCGTTCCACACCCACAGGAACTGGAAGATCGCGAAGGCCGCGATGGCCGGAGTCATCAGCGGGAGCATGATGCGGGTGAAGATCCGCACGTGGCCCGCGCCGTCGACCCGCGCTGCCTCGATCAGCTCGGCGGGCACCTCCTTCATGAAGTTGTGCAGGAGGTAGATCGCGAGCGGCAGCGCGAAGATCGAGTGCGAGAGCCAGATCGTGTAGAACCCACCACCCGGGGCGTCGCCGCCGGCCAGCTGGGGCAGGCCGAACGGCGGGTCCACGTAGAGCGAGAGCAGCGGGATCATCGTGACCTGGATCGGCACGATCTGCATGGCGAAGATGGCCACGAACAGCCAGTCGCGGCCCGGGAACTGCATCCAGGCGAACGCGTAGGCGGCCAAGGTCGCCAGCGTGATCGGGATGATCACCGCCGGCAGAGTGATGACGATCGTGTTGACGAAGTAGGTCGCGAGGTTGACACCGCCCTCGCTCGACAGCACAGCGTCGTAGTTGTCCAGGGTCCACGCCGGGTCGGAGAACGCGGTCCACCAACCGCTGTCCTTGACCTGGGCCTCGGGGCGGAACGACGAGATCAGCAGACCGAAAGTCGGGATCGTCCACAGGACGGCGATGACGATCGCAGCCAACGACGCCCACGGCGAGGTGAGCCGCTTGTGCGCCTCCGCGGCCGCCGTCGGCGCGCCCGTCCGCTTCCGGGCCGGGGCCGTCGTGGTCGTCGGGGCGCTCATCGGGCCTCCAGCTTTCGCATCTGGCGGATGTTGTAGACGACGATCGGGATGACCAGGATGAAGAGCAGCACCGCCAGCGCGGCTCCCAGGCCGTTGTTGAACGACCGGAAGCTCTGTGTGTAGAACTCGTTGGCCAGAACGCTGGTGTTGAAGTTGCCGCCCGTCGTGGTGCGGACGATGTCGAACACCTTCAGCGTGGTGATGCTGATGGCAGTCAGCACCACGATCAGCGCCGGACGGATGCTCGGGACGGTGATGTAGCGGAACATCCGGAAGCCCGAGACGCCGTCCAGACGTGCCGCCTCGACGATGTCGTCGGGAATCGCCTTGATCGACGCCGAGAGGACCGTCATCGCGAAGCCGGCCTGGACCCAGATCATGATCACGATCAGGAAGAACGTGTTCCACGGCTCGGTGAGCAGGAAGCGGTAGGTGTCCAGCCCGAGCGACTTGAGGATCTGGTTGGCCAGGCCGATCTGGACGTTCTCGGTGGAGCGGTAGTCGTAGACGAACTTCCAGATGATGGACGCGCCGACGAGCGAGATCGCCATCGGCAGGAAGATCAGCGCCTTGGCGACCGCCTCGATCCTCGCCTTGTCGATCAGCACCGCGTAGACCAGACCGATCAGCGTCGCGACGATCGGGGTGACGATCACCCAGATCGCGGTGTTGCGCAGCACGGTGAGGAGGCCGGAGTTGGTGAAGATCTCTGTGTAGTTGTCGATGCCGACGTACTCGGTGCCGGCGGCGTTCTTGAACGACTCGAAGATCGTCCGGATGCCCGGATAGAGCAGGCCGACCGAGATCAGCAGGGCTGCGGGCAGGACGAACGCGATGGTCTGGAGGACCTCGCCCTTGCGGGACCGGACCCGGTCGGCGAGGAAGAGCACGAGGCCCATCACCGCGACGAACGCGAAGATGGCGATGAACATCTGGACGAACTTGTCAGTAGCCGACATCGCGGCTTACCTCCCTGCCGGAGTGGACCGAGCCCATCGGAGGTGGCGCACTGGCGCTGCGGAGCAGCGAGAAGACAGGCGCCGACCGGTGGCCGCCGGGACCCCGCCCGCGGGGGGCAAGGTCCCGGCAGCCAGCCGGTGGATCATTGCGTCGAGGTGGTGCTAGCCGATCACGGCCAGCTCTCTTCGATGGCCTTCAGCGCGTCGGCCGTGCTCTTCCCGGTGATCCAGGCCGTCATCTCCTTCCAGAAGGAGCCCGAGCCCACGGCGGCGGGCATCTGGTCGGAACCGTCGAACCCGAACACCGTCTCCGGGTCGGCCAGCGTCTCGGCCGAGACCACGTCGATCGGGCTGACCAGGTTGGCCGTGTCGAGGCCGTTGTTGGCACTGATCCAACCGCCCTGCGGTGTCGCCTTGGCCTTCTCGTTGGCCCAGGTGTCCGAGGAGAGGTAGGTCTGGAACGCCTGGACCTCGGGACGGTCGTCGAACGCCGCCACGAACTCGCCGCCGCCGAGCACCGGCTTGCCGTTGTCCTCGTTGGTGGTCGGCAGGTAGAACGCGAAGGCATCGCCGGTCTCGGAGACGTCAGTGCCCTCCGGCCAGTTCGCCGCGTAGAAGCCGGCCTGCCGGTGCAGCGCACACTTGCCCTTGAGGATCGGCAGGCCGCCGTCCTGGAAGATGGTGGTCGCGATGCTCTTGACGTCGCCGATGCCGCCGTTGACGTACTTGTCGTTCTTCAGGATGTCGCCGACCCGGTCGAGGGCGCTCACGATCTGGGGGTCGTTGAACGGGATCTCGTGGGCGACCCACTGGTTGTAGACGTCGATGCCCGCGTCGCGGAGCAGGACGTCCTCGAGCCAGTCGGTGACCGGCCAGCCGGTGGCGTCACCGGACCCGATGCCCGCGCACCAGGGCTTGATCCCGGTCGCCGCGATGGTGTCGGACAGGGCGATCATGTCGTCCCAGGTGGTCGGGATCTCCCAGCCGTTCTCCTCGAACATCTTCGGGGAGTACCACACGAAGGACTTCATGTTGGCGCCCAGCGGAGCGGCGTACAGCTTGCCGTCCACGGTGCCGTAGCCGCGCCATGAGTCGCTCCAGAACTCGTCGACGTTGGCCGACACCGTGTCGGGCACCTCGACGACCTTGCCGGTGTCCTTGACCAGCGTGTTGAGGAGGCCGGGCTGCGGGATGTAGGCCAGGTCCGGCGGGTTGCCGCTGCGGACCCGGACGACGAGCTGTGCCTCGAACTCCTTGGAACCTTCGTAATCCACTTTGGCGCCGGTGCAGGTCTCGAAAAGCTTGTAGGAGTCGATGTGCGGCTGGTCCTCCGGCGCCACGATCGAGGTGTACATCTTCACCGTCTTGCCGGTGAGGTCACCCCACTCGGTGAGGCCCTCGCACTCCGCCTTGCCCTGACCGGGAGCCTTGCCCTCGGCCTTGTTGCTGCCACCGCTGTCGTCGTCGCCGCCACATGCGGCGAGGACGAGGCTCGCACTCATGACACAGGCGAACGCAGCGAGTCCGCGCCGAGCCTTCGCTGATCCCATGCGCACTGCTCCCTCTTGTCAGTCCCAGACCGGTCCGGGAACGTGCCGCAGGGGCGGCCGGTCCCCGCGTCCCGGGGTAACCCGATGTAAACGTTTACGCAACGGGCGGGCAACAGGGTGACGGGTAACGATCAGGTAACGGCGGGTGGTCGTCGTTGCCCGTTGGGCAGGCATGGACGAGCAGGCGCCGCCGCCGTTACGGTGCCGGTCAGTAGGTCCCTGCCTCCCCACCGGGGTCGGTCAGGTTGCTCCACCTTCCACTCGGATCGTCCGGCACGTTCCTGCCGGTGAAGGGAGCGCCAGCTCATGGCGACCGTGACTTTCGACAAGGCGACCAGACTCTTCCCCGGGGCCGAGCGCCCTGCGGTGGACGCGCTGGACATCGAGATCGGCGACGGGGAGTTCCTCGTCCTGGTCGGCCCCTCCGGCTGCGGCAAGTCCACGTCGCTGCGCATGCTCGCCGGCCTGGAGGACGTCAACGGCGGATCGATCCGCATCGGCGACCGTGACGTCACCAACCTGGCGCCCAAGGACCGCGACATCGCCATGGTGTTCCAGAACTACGCGCTCTACCCCCACATGAGCGTCGCCGAGAACATGGGCTTCGCGCTCAAGATCGCCGGTGAGCCCAAGGAGAAGATCAACGAGCGGGTTCGCGAGGCCGCCAAGATTCTCGACCTCGAGCAGTACCTCGAGCGCAAGCCGAAGGCGCTCTCCGGCGGCCAGCGCCAGCGCGTCGCGATGGGTCGCGCGATCGTCCGTTCCCCCCAGGTCTTCCTCATGGACGAACCCCTCTCCAACCTGGACGCGAAGCTGCGCGTCCAGACCCGTAGCCAGATCGCCGCCCTGCAGCGCCGGCTGGGCGTCACGACCGTCTACGTCACCCACGACCAGGTCGAGGCCATGACGATGGGCGACCGAGTGGCGGTCCTCAAGGACGGCATCCTGCAGCAGGTCGACACCCCGCGGCGGATGTACGACAACCCGAACAACGTCTTCGTCGCGGGGTTCATCGGCTCCCCGGCGATGAACCTCCTGCAGGTGGAGGCCGAGGGCGGCACCATGCACTTCGGCGGTGCGAGCCTGCCGATCCCGCGGGAGACGGCGGAGGTCGCCGACAAGGCCGGCCGCAAGCTGACGGTCGGCGTCCGCCCCGAGGACATGGAGCTGGTCGGCGCCGGCCAGGGGCTGCAGACCACCGTCAACCTGGTCGAGGAGCTCGGCGCCGACGCCTACGTCTACGGGACGGCCGACGTGGGCGGCAAGCCCTACGACATCATCGCCCGGGTTGACGGCCGCAAGCCGCCGGCGAAGGGTGAGAGCGTCCACTTCGCGCCGAAGCAGGGTCACGTCCACCTGTTCTCGACCGAGAGCGGCGAGCGGCTCCCCACCTGATCACACAGCGCCGTGGCCCTGCAGCTGCTGGCGGCTCCCAGCGACCCGGCACTGCTCGACCTGCCGTGGGGAGGCCGCCTCGAGGACTGGCCCGAGGACCAGCTCGTGGTCCTTCCCCGCGGCATCTCGCGGCACGTCGTGCGGTTCGTCCGGCTGGGCGGCAGCGTCTACGCCGTCAAGGAGGTGGGAGAGCAGATCGCGCTGCGCGAGTACGGCCTGCTGCGCCAGCTCGAGCGCCGCGACCTGCCGGCCGTCGAAGCGGTGGGCGTGGTCTCCGGCCGGGTGACGGAGACCGGCGAGGAGCTCGACGCGGCGCTGGTCACCCGCCACCTGCAGTTCTCGCTGCCCTACCGCGCCCTGTTCTCGTCGACGCTGCGTCCGGACACCGCGACCCGGCTCCTCGACGCGCTGGCCGCCCTGCTGGTGCGGATGCACACGGCGGGCTTTTACTGGGGCGACTGCTCCCTGTCCAACACCCTTTTCCGGCGCGACGCGGGCGCCTTCGCGGCGTACCTCGTCGACGCCGAGACCGGCGAGCTTCACGGCACGCTCTCGACCGGGCAGCGTGAGTACGACCTCGACCTCGCCCGCACCAACATCGCCGGCGAGCTGCTCGACCTCGAGGCGGGTGGCCTGCTGCACGAGTCGATCGACCCGGTCGAGACCTCGGACCAGGTCGTCGAGCGGTACCGGTCGCTCTGGACCGAGCTGCTGGGCGCCGAGACCTTCGACACCGGTGAGCGGTTCCGCATCGACCAGCGGATCCGCCGGCTCAACGACCTCGGCTTCGACGTCGCCGAGCTCAACATCGTGACCGACATCGACGGCCGCACCGTGCAGCTCGAGCCGAAGGTCGTCGACGCCGGCCACCACAGCCGCCGCCTGCTGCGACTGACCGGGCTCGACGTCGAGGAGAACCAGGCCCGCCGGATGCTCAACGACCTCGACGCCTACCGCGCCGCCAAGGACGTGCAGAACGAGGACGAGGAGATCGTCGCGCACCGCTGGGTCACCGAGTCCTTCGAGCCGGTGGTGCGCGCCGTGCCCAAGGAGCTGCGCGGCAAGCTGGAGCCGGCCGAGATCTTCCACGAGGTGCTCGAGCACCGGTGGTTCCTGTCCGAGCGCGCCGGTCGCGACGTCGGGCTGATGCCGGCAGCCCGGTCGTACGTCGACGACGTGCTCACCCACAAGCCGGACGAGCAGGCCGTCCTGGGCTCGCGTATCGGCAGCCCCACCCAGGAGATGGCGCCGTTCGCCGACGACGAGGCGGCGCCCTAGCGGTAGAGCGCCAGGATCGACGCGCTGACGTACTGCGCGAGGCCGGGCGCCACGTCGTCGTACGTGGACGCGAAGAGGGGATCGGCGACGTACATCTGTGCCAACCCCTGGTGCACCTCGGGCGTCACGTCGTAGAACCAGCGGCTGATGTGCTCGCGGTGCCTGGTGGCGGCGGCAGCCGCCTCGGGTGAGTCCGGCGGCAGGCCGGCCCGCTTCGCCGCGGCGAACGCGGCGGGGATCTCGTCACCCTCGCGACGGATCTGCAGCCACTCGTCCTTGCCGTACGACGACGAGCGGCGGTGCGCCTCGCGGTAGGCGTCCGTGTCGCCCCACCGCCGCCGGGCCTCCTCGACGTGCTCGGTCGGGTCGTGGTCACCGAAGACCTCGATCATCTCCTCGAGGGTCAGGTCGATCCCCATCTCATGCGCCTCCAGGGTCTTGGCGACGGTCGCGGCGACCGCCTGCAACCGGTCGATCCGGGCGAGCAGCTGCGCGTGCTGGGCGCGCAGCTGGTCGACGGTGTCGTCGTGCGACCCGTCGGTGGCGACCAGCTCGGCGACCTGCTCGAGGTCAAAGCCGAGCTCCCGCCAGGACAGCACGCGCTGCAGCCGGGCCACGTCCACCGTCGTGTAGGTGCGATAGCCGTTGGCCGCCCGCCCGCTCGGCGGCAGCAGCCCGATCTGGTCGTAGTGGTGCAGCGTGCGAACCGTCACGCCGGCCAGTCGCGCCACCTCACCGACCGTCCAGATCCGCGGGCCCTCCGACGTGCTCATGCCGCCCACTCTGCGGCCTTACGCCACGTCAGGGTCAACCCCTCAGCGGTCCCGTCCGTCGACCGCCTGTACCTGACGTTGTGCCGGTCGACGAGAGTCAGCGGCGCGCGCGGGCCACCTCGTTCAGCGCGATGCCCGCGGCGACCGACGCGTTGAGCGACTCGGCGCCCGACCCGATGGGGATGCCGGCGAC
The DNA here is from genome assembly GCA_035489715.1 of Actinomycetes bacterium. Taxonomy (NCBI): domain Bacteria; kingdom Bacillati; phylum Actinomycetota; class Actinomycetes; species Actinomycetes bacterium. The sequence goes on along the minus strand of DATHAP010000047.1, from coordinate 7,507 downwards.
GACGTCGCAGGTCTCACGGACCAGCCGTGAGAGCCCCTTCCCCTCCGACCCGACGACGAGCACCACGGCGTCGGACAGCAGGTCGACGTCGGCCAGGTCGGTGTCCGCCTCGCCGTCCAGCCCGACCACCGTGCAGCCCGCCTTCTGGTAGGCCTCGAGCGCCCGAGTCAGGTTCGTCGCCCGCGCGACCGGCACCCGGGCGGCCGCGCCGGCCGACACCTTCCACGCCGTCGCGGTGAGGCCGGCCGCCCGGCGGGACGGCACCACGACACCTTGCGCACCGAACGCCGCGGCCGAGCGGATCACCGCTCCCAGGTTGCGCGGGTCGGTCACCCCGTCCAGCGCCACCAGCAGCACCGGGGTGTCCGACTCGGCCGCGGCGGCCAGCAGGTCGTCGGGGTGGGCGTAGTCGTAGGCCGGCACCTGCAGCACCAGGCCCTGGTGCGGCGCGCCGCTGGCCAGCCGGTCGAGCTCCGTGCGGCTGGCCTCCATGAGGGGTATCCCGGATGCCGACGCGAGCTTGAGCGACTCGCGGACCCGGTCGTCGCCGTCGATGCGCTCGGCGACGTACAGCGCGGTCGCCGGCACCCGCGCGCGCAGCGCCTCGACCACCGGGTTGCGTCCGGCGACCCACTCGGGGCCACCCTCGCCGCGGCTGCGGGCGGCGGCCCGGTTGCCGGTCCGCTGGGCGCCGGCGCTCTTGGCGGCCGACCGGGCCCGGCGGTGCGCGGGGTGGCTGGGCCGCTCGGACGCCTTCGGTGTCGGGCCCTTGCCCTCGAGACCGCGGCGGCGCTGGCCGCCGGACCCGACGGTCTGGCCCTTCTTCGATCCCGGGTTGCGCTTGGCTCCGCGGCGCGAGCTGTTGCCGGCCATCAGGTCCCTTCGGTGAGCGACCAGGTCGGCCCGCTCGGTGTGTCCTCGACCGCGATCCCGGCCTCGGCGAGTGCGTCGCGGATCCGGTCGGACGTCGCGTAGTCCTTGCGTGCACGAGCCTCCGTGCGCTCGGCGAGGGTGACGGCCACCAGCCGGTCCACGACCGGGTGCAGGTCGCCGTCGGCGCCCGAGCCGGCCCAGTGCTCCGACAGCGGGTCGAGGCCCAGCACGTCGAGCATCGAGCGTACGGAGCGCAGCGACCCGGCCAGCGCCTCCGACGGCCCGTCGGCCAGCAGCTTGTTGCCCTCGCGCAGCACGCCGTGCAGCGCGGCCAGCGCGGCCGGCACGGCCAGGTCGTCGTCCATCGCCTCGGCGAACTCCGCGCAGGTCACCTCGCCTGCCGACGAGCCGCCCATCAGCCGGTCGGCGCGGAGCACGAAGTTCTCGATCCTTTGGTACGCCGCCGCCGACTCGGTCAGCGCCTCGTCGGAGTACTCCACGATCGACCGGTAGTGCGACGCCACCAGGTAGTAGCGCAGCTCGACCGGCCGGACCCGCTTGACCACCTCGGAGACCAGCATCGTGTTGCCGACCGACTTGCTCATCTTCGAGCCGCCGAGGTTGAGCATCGCGTTGTGCATCCACCACCGGGCGAACGGCCGGCCGGCCGCCGTCGACTGGGCCAGCTCGTTCTCGTGGTGCGGGAAGCGCAGGTCGAGCCCGCCGCCGTGGATGTCGAACTCCGGGCCGAGGTACTTGCCGACCATGGCCGAGCACTCGAGGTGCCAGCCAGGACGGCCCCGGCCGTACGGCGTGGCCCAGGACGCGGTGAGCGGCTCCCCCTCCTTGTGCCCCTTCCACAGCGCGAAGTCGCGGGGGTCGCGCTTACCGAGCGGGTCGGCATCGGCGGCCGCCTCCATCTCGTCGACCGGCTGGTTGGACAGGCGGCCGTAGTCCGGCCACGACCGCACGTCGAAGTAGACGTCGCCGGAGCCGTCGGCGGCCGGGTAGGCGTGGCCCTTCTCGACCAGCTCCTGCATCAGCTCGAGCATCTCCGGCACGTGGCCGGTCGCGCGGGGCTCGTAGGTCGGCGGCGCGCAGCCGAGCACGTCGTAGGCCGCGTGCAGCGCCCGCTCGTTGGCGTACGCGAGCGCCCACCACGGGACGCCGGCCTCCTCGGCCTTCACCAGGATCTTGTCGTCGATGTCGGTGAGGTTGGCGACGACAGTCACCTGGTAGCCGGAGCGCTCCATCCAGCGCCGCAGGACGTCGAAGACGACCTCCTTGCGGATGTGCCCTATGTGCGGCGCCCCCTGGACGGTGAGCCCGCAGTGGTAGATGCCGGCCGTGCCCTCGACGAGCGGCACGAACTCACGGACCTCGCGGGTCGCGGTGTCGTACAGGCGCAGGCTCACCGGTCAAGGCTAACGGGCCGCCCGCGCCACCAGCGCCGTCGCGATCGCCGCGACGCCCTCGCCGCGGCCGGTGAGGCCGAGCCCCTCGGTCGTCGAAGCGCTCACCGACACCGGAGCCCCGGCCGCCTCGGAGAGCACCCGCTGGGCCTCGTCGCGGCGCGGCCCGATCCGCGGTCGATCACCTACCACCTGCACGGCGACATTGCCGATCTCGAACCCGGCGGCCCGCACCCGGCGGGCCGTCTCCGCGAGCATCGCCGGGCCGGCGGCACCGGCCCACTCCGGCTCGGAGGTGCCGAACTGCGACCCGAGGTCGCCGAGCGAGGCAGCGGACAGCAGGGCGTCGCAGGCCGCGTGGGCGGCGACGTCGCCGTCAGAGTGCCCGGCGCAGCCGGCCGGCTCGTCGGGGAAGTGCAGGCCGGCCATGTGCATCGGCCGGCCCCCCTCGAGCGGGTGCACGTCGACGCCGAGCCCGACGAGGGGCAGGTCAGCCATCGCTGCGGTTCCCATCTCTCCGCGCGGCGAGCACGGTCTCGGCCAGCAGCAGGTCGACCGGCCGGGTCACCTTGAAGGCGTCCTCGTGCCCCGGCACCACCGTGACCGGGCGGCCGATCCGCTCGACCAGGCCGGCGTCGTCGGTCACCTCGACGCCGTCGCCGGTGCGGTGCTCGCGATGAGCCTGCTCGAGCACGCTGCGCCGGAAGCCCTGCGGCGTCTGCACCGCCCGCAGGCTGCTCCGGTCCACGGTGGCGACCACCTGGTCGCCGGACACCTGCTTGACGGTGTCGACGACCGGCAGCACCGGCACGACCGCGTCGCAGCCACCGACGACGGCGGCAGCCACCGCATCGGCCAGCTGGCTCGGCGCCAGCGGGCGGGCGGCGTCGTGGACCAGCACCACGTCTACCTCGTCGGGCAGGGCGGCCAGCGCGGCGCGCACCGAGTCGGGGCGCTCCGCTCCACCGGCCACGACCTCGAGCGACGCGCCGGCGTGGTCGTCCGCGAGCAGCGTGCGGGTTACCTCGACCGCGTCCGGCGGGGCGGCGACGACGACATGCTCGACCGTCGCGGCCGCGGCGAGCGCGCGCACGGCGTGGACCAGCACGGGTGCCCCGCCGAGCAAGCGCAGCGCCTTGGGGTCGCCGGGCCCGAGGCGCTCGCCTCGTCCGGCTGCCACCACGAGCGCCCCCACGGTGGTCATGACGACCGGTCGGTCGTCGGGCGGGCGAAGACCATCCGGCCGTTGGCGGTGGTGAGCACGCTCGTCACCCGGACGGACGTGTCGTGGCCGATCGACCCTCGAGCGTGCTCCGCCACGACCATCGTGCCGTCGTCGAGGTAACCGACCGCCTGCCCGGGCTCCTTGCCGGGCTTGATGAGCAGCACGGTCACCTCGTCGCCGGCGCTGACCGGCGGGCGCAACGCCAAGGCGAGCGCGTGCAGGTTCATCACCCGCACCCCGGCCAGCGATGCAGCCCGGGCCAGGTTGGTGTCGAGCGTGAGCAGCGCAGCGTCGTGGTCGAGGCAGATGCGGACCAGCTTGGCGTCCACCTCCGCGACGCCGGGCACGTCGAGGTCGAGGACCTCCACGTCGACTCCGGGCTCACGGCGCAGCACCTCGAGCACCTCGAGTCCGCGCCGGCCCTTGGCCCGGCGGGTGTCGTCGGCCGCGTCCGCCAGTCCCTGCAGCTCGCCCAGCACCGGGCTCGGGACCAGCATCCGGCCGTGGACGAAGCCGGCCCGGGTGACGTCGACGATCCGGCCGTCGATCGCCACCGACGTGTCGAGCACCCGGGGCATGGCTGCCGCCGCCACGCGCCGCTGCGACATGCCGACCCGGGCGCCGAACATGTCCAGCACCGAGTCGCGCTTGCTCGTCCCGAGCCGGTAGCCGAGCAGCCCGAACGTGACGACCACGAACGTGAACATCGGGAAGGTGAGGAGCGGCTTGTTGAGGAGCAGCACCGGCCAGGTGACCCCGGCCGCCACCAGCACGCCGATGACCGCCCCCACCACTCCGGCCACGATGTGCTCGGCCGGGGTGTCGCGCAGACCAGCCTCCGCCGCTCGCACGGCGGTCACCGTGCCGCGCCCGATCAGGCCGCCGAGGACGTAGCCCAGCGCCGAGCCGAGGATGACGCCGAGCCCGAGGACGCTGAAGGCGCCGAGGACCGGCTCCCCGCCCTCGTCGAGAGCGTCGGCGACGTAGTAGCCGACGCCGGCGAAGAAGACGACCACGCACAGCCGCAGCAGCTCGACCACCGCGTTGGGCACGCGGGTGAGCCGGGGCGCCATCACGCCGGAGACCCTAGTCGCCGTGCCGGCGCCGACCCCTTGGACGCCGCGCGCCGCCGACCCGGACGGGTCGGCGGCGCGGTGGGGCGGTGGGGAGTCGCTCGAGCCTGCGTCGGCTCGGGCGGCTCGCGAGGTCAGGAGGCGAGGACCTCGTCGAGGATCGCCTCGGCCTTGTCCTCGTTGGTGTGCTCGGCGAGCGCGAGCTCGCTGACCAGGATCTGGCGGGCCTTGGCGAGCATGCGCTTTTCGCCGGCCGACAGACCGCGGTCCTTGTCACGGCGCCACAGGTCACGGACGACCTCGGCCACCTTGATCACGTCGCCGGAGGCGAGCTTCTCGAGGTTGGCCTTGTAGCGGCGCGACCAGTTGGTCGGCTCCTCGGTGTGGGGGGCGCGCAGCACCTCGAACACGCGGTCGAGGCCCTCCTGGCCGACGACGTCGCGGACACCCACGAGGTCGCAGTTCTCGGCCGGGACCCGGACCGTGAGGTCGCCCTGGGCGACCTTCAGGACCAGGTAGAGCTTGTCCTCACCCTTGATGGTGCGTGTCTCGATGGATTCGATGAGTGCCGCCCCGTGGTGGGGGTAGACGACCGTCTCGCCGACCTTGAACGTCATATGTGTCAGACCCCTTTCGCGACCTCCAGAATAACACGGTGACGGAGGTCACTTCGCCGGATCGTCGAGTCGTTTGCGCAGGTCAGAGCGGGTGCAATCGCTTGACAAGCCGAGGGTCGGCGTGCATCGACGGGCCCTCAAGGCCGTGCGATGCTCGGCGGCGTGGAGCCGTGCTGAGCAGCCGGGGCGCCCGGACGCTGGTCGCTGCCAGCCACCCCCTGCCCTCCGCCGCGGTCACCGCGTTCGCGGTCGCCGTCTCGGCAGCCGCCGGCCGCTCCGCCGGCGGGCTGCTGCTCACCGGTCTCGCCGTCCTGACCGGCCAGCTCTCGATCGGGTGGTCCAACGACCTGCTCGACCGCAGCCGCGACGTGGCGGCCGGCCGCTCGGACAAGCCGCTGGCCACCGGCGCTGCCGAACCCCGTACCGTCCGGCGCGCGACCTGGGTCGCCGTGCTCGCCTGCGTGCCGCTGTCCCTGGCCAACGGGATGCTGGCCGGGACGGTCCACCTGGTGGCGGTCTCCGGCGGCTGGGCCTACAACCTCGGGCTGAAGCGCACGTGGGCGTCTCCTGTGCCGTACGCCGTCAGCTTCGCCCTGCTGACCTGCTTCGTCACCCTGGGCCTGGACGGGTCACCGTGGCCGCCGCCCTGGGCCGTGGGGGCGGGCGCCCTGCTCGGCGTCGGCGCGCACTTCCTCAACGTGGTGCCGGACGTCGCCGACGACCTGGCCGACGGCGTACGGGGTCTGCCGCAGCGGATCGGCGCCCGGGCGTCCGCCGTCACGGGCGCCGTGCTCATGGCGGCAGCCGCCGTGCTGGTGGTCGCCGGTCCGGACGGGCCGGTCCCCGGGTGGGCGTGGGTCGGCCTCGGGGCGGCCCTGGCTACCGCCACCGGGGCCGCGGTGGCCGGCAGCCGGCCTCGCGCCCGTGCCTCGGCGCCGTTCCTTCTGGCCGTGGCGACGGCAGGGGTGACGGTCCTGCTGGTGATCGGCCGAGGGGCGGAGCTGACCTGAGCCCGCGTCGCTACGCTGTCGGCCGTGCTCACCGCCTCGCGACGCCTCTGTCGACCCCGGCCCCTCGCCGCCCTCGCAGCGGTGCTCACCGTGGCAGCCCTGGCCGGCTGCTCGTCCGGCTTCGACGCCACGTCGACCCAGGACTACGCCCCCTCCGACGGCATCGTCGCCGGCGACGGCGACATCCGCGTCCTCAACGCCCTCGTGGTGGCGGCCGAGGGCGCTGACGAGGGCGTGGTCAGCATGACCGTGGTCAACCGGGGCGAGTCCTCCGACCGGATCACCGCCATCAGGTCCGACGCCGGCGACGTGACCCTCGGCGGCGACACGAGCCTCCCGCCGGGCGCCGCCGTCTCGTTCGGCACGGAGGAGGCGACCGCCACGGTCACCGGGCTGACCAAGGAGCCGGGCCAGGCGGTGGAGCTGACCGTCCGCTTCGCCAAGGCCGAGCCGCTCACTTTCCGCACGGTCATCGTCCTCGGCACGGACGACTACGCGTCCCTCACGCCGCCCGCCTCCCCAACCCTGAGCCCGTCGCCGACGGAGACCCCGAGCGAGACTCCGTCGGCGACCGAGACGGCCGAGTAGCCCGACCGCTGCAGGTCAGGGCGTCCCGCAGACCACGACCTGGCACTGGCCGGCGAGATTGCCGGCAGCCTTGTTGCCGCCGAGGTCGTCCACGCCGGCGACCGCGGCGATGCCCCACCCGACGTTGCCGACGGCGACGTTGCTCCCGAGCTTCGTCCCAACGGCGCCGGCGTCGATCCCGTCACCGAGGTTGCCCGAGGTGGAGTTCTGGGTGAGCACCGTGCCGGCTACCGACGAGTCGACGACGATCCCGTCGCCCGAGGTGCCGCTCACCGAGTTCCGGCTCACCGTCGTCGACGAGGCGGACCCGGTCACCCACACGCCGAACGCGCCTGGTCCGGTTGCCGTGTTCTGGGCCACTTGGTTGCCGGACCCCCCAGCCACGCTGATGCCGAAGGTGTTGGCCGACACGACGTTCTGGAGCACCTTGTTCCCGTTCGAGGCTCCGTCCATCTTGACGGCGTCCCCGCTGTTGCCGGAGATGCGGTTCCTGTCGATCGTGTTGCCGGACGCGTTGGCCACGTCGACGCCGCGCCGGTTGCCGGTCAACGTGAGGTTCCAGGCCCGGTTGGCGCTCGACTCGTCGAGGCGGACGCCGTACTCGAAACCGGTGACGGTCCCGTTGCGGACCTCGACCCGCGAGCTGCCGCTGCGGACCAGCACGCCGTTGTAGGGCGTCCCTCCACCGGTGATCGTGTGACCCTTGAGG
>DATHAP010000046.1 GCA_035489715.1 Actinomycetes bacterium | reverse complement strand
TCGCGGTGAAGACGATCCACGAGGTGAGCTCGACCAGGGTCAGCCAGACCGCCGGCCGACGCCGGTCCAGGTGCCGGATCGCCCAGAGCGACTCCCGGAAGAAGGACTTGTTCCACCGCACCTGCTGCCGGACGTAGTGGCTGATCCGCTCCGGGACGGCGGTCGACGCGATCGCCGTCTCCTGCAGGACCGCCCGGCCCTCCAGCAGCGCGTAGTTGGTGAGCCGGCGGTCGTCGCCGAAAATCGCCTTCTGCCCCATGAAGCGCTGGTTGAGGAAGTCGTCGGCGTACTTGTGCACGACGTCGGCCCGGTAGACCGCGAGGGACCCGCAGGCGCACAGCACGGAGCCGAGCGCAGAGTAGGCCGCCCGCTCGAACAGGAAGGCGTTGGTGTAGCGCAGGTCGATCAGCCGGGTGAGGACGTTGCGCCGCCAGTTCGAGGCGATGACCAGACCCGTCGCGCAGGTGACGGCAGGGTCCACGAAGGGGCGCATCACCTCGTGCAGTGCGCGCGGCTCGAGCCGGGTGTCCGAGTCGACGCACAGGTACGCCCACGCCGCCGGTGCGGCCCGGAAGCCGGCGACCAGCGCCTCGCGCTTGCCCTTGTTCTCGTCGAACAGGATCGGGGTGAACGGGATGCCGACGTCAGCGAACCGCTTGCGCCACCCGGCGATCTCCGCGACGGCCCGGCGGTCGCTCGACCCGTCGTCGATGACGACGACGTGGGACGGCTGGTAGGTCTGGGCCAGGATCGAGTCCAGGCAGTGCGACAGGATCTCGGGGTCCTCGTTGTAGAACGGCACGACGACGGCGATTTCGCGCCGCGGCGGTGCCGCACGGGAGGGACGGTGCTTGACCGAGGCACCCAGCTTGAGGCTCAGGATCGCGAAGAGCGTGATGCCGTAGATCGCGCCGCGACCGTGCTGGTCCGGCCACTCGAGAGCGACGAGCAGCGCCACGAGCAGGAAGACGGCGGCCCCCAACCAGGGGCGGCGCCGGACACGGGTCCGCGTGTGGATTGCCATGGTGGAGTCGCTGACTGGGACGCGCGCGCAGTCTCGGAGCGCGCCGGAGCGGTCAGTCGCCCTTGCGGCCCAGGCGGGTCAGGAGCAGCCCGGCGGCCACCAGTGCGAAGCCGATCACCGCGACCAGCATGGAGTCGAACACGACTCCGCCCAGCGTGACGGTGCCGATGCCGGTGAGGGCAAGTTCCTCGTCGTACATGGTGACCTCTGCTGTCGGTGGCGTCCCCCGCTCACGACGAGGTAGTCATCGGTCGGCGCGAAGAGCCAACTTCAGCGCTTTGCCAAGTCCTTGCCTGGTCGCGACTCAGCGCCCGGCCGGCACAGCCACCCTGTGCCGGCCGGTCGGCACCCGCACCGTGACCGTGCCGCGCGCGCCCGGCAGGGCGAAGGTGACGTCCGTCGGCCGGGCAGCCGTGACCTCGGCGAGGAGCGCGTCGCCGCCCTGCCGCCAGGCCATCGCCGCCGACACCGGCGCAGAGCTGTGCAGGACCCGCCGGCCGCCGACGACGAGGCTGCGGCCGTGCTCGAAGGACGCCGACCGCGGACCCACGCCGTCCCGGGACACGAAGACCAGCCGCGCGTCGGTGGCCACACCGCTGGCCCGGATGGTCCGCCCGACCCCCCGGGTCAGGGCGACGTCGAGCCGGTCGCGCGTTCGGACGACGACACCGACCGCGTCGTCGCCGCGCACGGCCCGGACCTGCGCGGCGGTCCCCGCCTGTGGCACCAGGACCGACACCAGGTCTGTGCGGGCGCCGCGGGTGTCGACCTGCAGGACGGGATGCTGCGGGCAGGCCCCCTGGGCGACGTCAGTCGGGCCGCTGCGCACCGACCATGAGGTCGACCGTCGGCCGACCACGACTGTCGTGAGCGGCACGACACCGCCGTGCGCGCCTGGCGTCGCGGAGGTCGCGCGGTCGGCACCCAGCCGGGGCGTTGACGCGGTGTCCGCCAGGTGCAGCCGCCAGCTGAACCGGTGCCGGGCGCCCCGGGGGTCCCGGACTCTGTCGAGGACGACGACGTACTCGCCGTGCGCGAGCAGCACCTGGCGCTCGGACCGGACGCCGTTGCCGTAGGTCATCGTCGTGCGCGCCCGCGAGAGGTCGCCGACGTCGGCGGTCCGGTCGAGCTCGGCCGGGTCGAGGGCGGTCCGGTAGCTCCAGCTCACCCGTGGCCCGCTGCCGTCGACGAGCACCAGGTTGTGCGCGGCCGAGCTGCGCAGCCACCGGTCGCCGTCCGTCCCGCAGTCCCGGCCGTCGCCGGGGTCGATCGCCAGGTAGGCGCCATGGGCGAAGAAGGAGAAGCTCGTCTGGTCGGCCTGCTCGTGCGGCGACCGGCTGGGGGTGCGCTCGGAGTTCAGCAGCAGCCAGGGCGACTGCGGCGACCAGTCGCTGCGCAGGACCGCGAAGGCGTTGTGGCGCAGGAACCTCGAGGCGCTGCCCGACGGCGGCGCGGATGGCCCGGGCCGGTAGAGCGCCAGCGCGATCGGGTCGTCGCCGGCCGGCACCGGCCGTCCCTCGCGCTGCCACTGCCACCGGTGCCACGGCTCGTCCGGGTACTGCGCGGCGACCCAGTGCGAGAGGCCGCCGGCCACCGCCGGCGAGCGCCACCCGGTGTCGACGGTCGGGGCCGACCCGTCGGGCATCGCCAGGGCGACCGGCGCGTTCAGCGCGGCGTGGACGAGCGGCATGGCGAAGGGGTCGCGGTCGGTCCGGTTGCGCACGGCCACGAAGTAGGGGATCAGCAGCCGGAAGCTGTCCTGGTAGTAGCCCTGTCCCTCTTTCGCGACGCCGTCGCGCCCGAACATCTGGGCGAGGTAGCGCGGCGTCCCCCGACCGGTGTCACCGAACAGGTCCTGCCAGGCGTAGTCCGACCAGGCGGCTGCCTGCCCGCTCGACGGGCCGTCGGCCAGGGCCAGCGCGACCAGCCCGAGGGCCGCGTCGTTGCGCAGGCGGTAGTTGGTCACGTTGCGGTAGCCCGCGTCGGCGGAGTACTCGGGGGCGGTCAGCGCCTCGTGGATCGTCTCGCCACCACGGACCAGGTCGGCGTCGACGACCGCGAGGTCCGCGTCGGACAGGGCGCCGGAGCCGCGTAGCCAGTCGACGGCGAGCGCGGTCATCGCCATCAGCTGCGGCCACCGCCAGCTGTAGTCCGCCCAGGTGGTGGTGCAGCCCGGCACCGTCGAGGTGGGTGACCAGCGCGGCGCCGTCGGCATCCCGACTAGGACGTCACCGGCCTTGCGGGCGTACGTCGCGTCGCCGGTCAGCAGCCACGCCATGGCCAGGTCTGGCAGGGCGTAGCGGGCCACCCGCTCGCAGGTGGTGGCGACCGGCCGGGGCAGCGCGGCGTCGGCACGGGCCCGCACGGCCGATGCCCAGGTCGCCCCCGGTGCGGTCGCGGCCACGGCGCGCACCTGGTCGACGTCCGCGGCAGTGAAGAGCAGCCGCGGTCCGTCGTCGATGCCGGTCGCGCCGGTCGCGTCGGCGGCGGGCGGCTGGGTGCCGGCCAGCAGGCCGGCCGCCAGCGCGACGGACAGGCAGCCGCTGCTCAGCACCGAGCGGCGACCCCACATCTGCCCAGGACACCAGCACGGTGGGTGACCGCACAGGTGCCGTTGAGGTGACAGTCGTCACGTAGCGTGACCAGCCGACTCCACAAGCACCCCGCGCGACGACGTTCACCAGCCCGCTCACCAGGTGTGGTGATCCGCCCTCACCAGGTCCGTTCCTACCTTCCGGGGCACAGCGACGTACGAAGAGGAGGCAACGATGACCACGTACGAGATCCGCCTCGACGGTCGCCTCGACGACCGCTGGGCGGCGTGGTTCGACGGGCTGACCCTGGTCCACAACCGCGACGGCACCACCACCCTCCGCGGGGAGGTCGTCGACCAGACGGCCCTGCACGGCCTCCTCCAGCGCATCCGCGACCTCGGCATGCCCCTGGTCTCGGTCACCCACCTCGACCCGCAGCACAGTGAAGGGACACCGGAATGAACCGCCTCATCGGCCGCATCGGCGACGCGAGTGCTCGCCGCCCCTGGACCACCATCGGCGCCTGGGCGGTCCTCGCCGTCCTCGTGGCCGTCCTCTCCGGAGCCGTCGGCGGCACGTTCGCCGACGACTTCAGCGCGCCCGGCAGCGAGAGCGCCCAGGCGCAGGACCTGCTCGAGGAGCGCTTCCCCGCGGTCGCCGGAGGCAGCGGCGTCGCCGTGTTCGCCGTCGACGACGCGGAGCAGCTGGCCGACCACCGGCCCCAGGTCGAGGCCGCGCTCGCCCAGGTGGCCCGGGTCGAGCACGTCGCGGCCGTGACCGACCCCTTCGCCACCGATCGGGTCTCGGCCGACGGCCGGGTCGGCTACGCCGAGATCTCCCTTGACGTGCCCTCGACCGAGCTCGGCCGCCCGGCCGGCGCCGAGATCAGCGACGCCCTTCAGCCGGCCCGTGACGGTGGCGTGCAGGCGGAGTTCGGCGGGGACGCCGCGTTCCTCAACGCCGAGAAGAAGTCATCGCCCGCCGAGGCTGCCGGCCTGCTGGCCGCCCTCGTCGTGCTGGTCGTGGCCTTCGGGACGATCGTGGCCGCCCTGGTGCCGATCGTGCTCGCCCTGGTCGCCGTCGCGGTCGGGCTGCTGAGCATCGTGGTGCTGGCCGGCTCGCTCGAGGTCTCCACTGCCGCGCCGACCATCGGCGCCATGGTCGGCCTCGGTGTCGGCATCGACTACGCGCTGCTGATCGTGTCCCGCTACCGAGAGAACCGGACGGCCGGCCACGACAACCGGTCCGCGCTGTCGTCCGCGATGGGCTCGTCCGGCGCCGCTGTCGTCTTCGCCGGCGGCACGGTGGTCCTCGCCATGCTGGCGCTCGTCCTGACCGGCGTCGGCTTCCTGGCCTCGATCGGGCTCGCCACCTCGATCGTCGTGTTCCTCGCCGTCATGACCGCGACCACCCTGCTGCCGGCGCTGCTGACGCTGCTCGGCGACCGGATCGACCGCGGGCGGGTCGTCGGCCGGCGTCGCGCCGCGGAGGCCGTCGCCGTCGAGGACACCCGCTGGTGGCGGCTGGCCCACCGGATCGCCGCCCGGCCGTGGCCGTACGCCGTCGCCGGCGCCCTGGTCCTCCTCGCGCTGGCCGCCCCGTCGCTCTCGCTGAGCACCGGCTTCCCCGACGCCGGCGACAACCCGGCCGGCCAGACCGAGCGGCGGGCGTACGACCTGCTGGCGGACGGCTTCGGCCCCGGCTTCAACGCACCGCTGCTCGTCGTCGCCGACCTGCAGGGCACCGGGCTGGACGGCGCGGACGTCACTGTGCTGGCCGGCCGGATCGCGGCCGACCCGGGCATCGCCGAGGTCGGCGACCCGCGCGTCACCGCCGACGGCGGCACCGTGGTGCTGCCCACGCTGCCCACCACCGAGCCCTCCGACCCGGCCACCGCGCAGACCCTGCAGCGCGTCCGGACGGTCACCCCGGACGGTGTCTACGTCACCGGCGCGACCGCGCTGACCCTCGACCTGGACGAGCAGCTCGCCAGCACCCGGCCGCTGTTCATCGGCGCGATCCTGGGCGCCTCCGTCCTGCTGCTGATGGTCGTGTTCCGCTCCGTGGTCGTGCCGCTCAAGGCAGCCGCCATGAACCTGCTGTCGATCGCCGGTGCCTACGGCGTCATCGTCGCGGTCTTCCAGTGGGGCTGGCTGGGCGGGCTGTTCGGCCTCGACGGGACCTACCGCATCGCCTCGCCGCTGCCGGTCATCTTCTTCGCGGTCCTCTTCGGACTGTCGATGGACTACGAGGTCTTCCTCGTGTCCCGCATCCGCGAGGCCTACAACGCGACCGGCGACAACACCGAGTCGGTGGCCCGCGGGCTGGCGGCCACCGGCCGGGTCATCACCTCCGGTGCGCTGATCATGATGGTCGTCTTCCTGAGCTTCGTCAGCGACCCGTCGCCGTTCGTCAAGATGATCGGGCTCGGTCTGGCCACCGCCATCGCGCTGGACGCCACCGTGGTCCGGATGGTGCTGGTGCCGGCGACGATGGCGCTGATGGGCAAGGCCAACTGGTGGCTGCCCGGGTGGCTGGACCGGCTGCTGCCGCACATCAGCATCGACGCCGACTCGCCGGTCCACCCGCCCGCTCCGGTGCCGGTCCCGGCGCCGCGCGAGACGCCGGTCGAGGTCCACTGACCTCGCCCACCTCCGCACGGGGAAGGGGACTTCTTCGTTCACGGTGACCTCTGGGACCAACGAGCCAGTGCTACATCTGACGGAGCCAACGCATGAGCGAGTCGAAGGTCTGTGTCGGGACCTCGGACCGCTGGGGCGCCGGCCCCGGCGTCGGCAGCCACCGGACCGGCGTCGCCCGTAAGGGGGTGGGATGCGTCCGTGACGGCGGGTGCGACCGCAGCGGCTGCGACTGGGTAGGTCCGGCACGGCGGCCGCGAAGCATCTCGTAGGACGTCAAGATGCGCTGCAGGGCTTGGTCCGAGTCGGGATCCGTCGCGCCCCGATCCGGGCGGGTGTCCGGGTGGTGCTCGCGGAGCAGACGGCGGAAGGCGCGGTGGATCTCCTCGATGGTGGCGTCCGACGACACACCCAGCACTTCATGAGGCTCGCGGTCGGGAGGCATCCGTGTCTGCCGTGGTCGGGGCCCCGGCCGGGTGCACGGCCGGGGCCGGTGGCAGCTGTCCGTGGCGTGGAGTGCCAGACGGCGTGCCCACGCCTGAGAGGACCGGTCAGGCGTCGATGGCTTGGCGGTCCGACTCCTGGCTGATCTGGATCTTGCGCGGCTTGGCCTGCTCCGCGACCGGGATGCGTACGGTCAGCACCCCTCCGCTGTAGCTCGCCCCCACGTTCTCGGTGTCCAGGTTGTCACCCAGGATCAACTGCCGGCTGAACACCCCCCGCGGGCGCTCGGCGGCGATCAGCTCGCGGTCACCGTTGAGGGCGGGCCGCTCTGCCCTGATCGTCAGGACGTTGCGCTCGACGTCCAGGTCCACCGAGTCCGGTTCGACACCGGGCAGATCGAACTCGACGACGAACTCCTCGCCGTCTCGCCAGGCGTCCATGGCCATCATCGTCGGGCGTGACGCGGTGCCCATCAGCTGCTGGGTCAGCCGGTCCAGGTCACGGAACGGGTCGGTGCGCATCAACATCGCTACCACCTCCTGTCGACGGGTTGATGCTGCGACTTCTCGCCACGGATCTGAGCGGATCTATGGCTGTTGTTGTAGATTTCTTCTACCACTGGACCCAGACAATATGCAAGTCCGAGCTCACTGGAAGGGATGATCCGGGTGACAGGCCCTCGAGCCGATCCGAGTCGTGGGGTCTTCGGGATCTCCGTGGCGGCCGACCTGGCCGGGATGACCCCGCAGGCGCTACGTCTCTACGAGGACAAGGGCCTCCTTCGCCCCGACCGGACGGCCGGCGGCACCCGCCGCTACAGCGAGGACGACCTCGACCGCCTGCACCGCATCGGCCAGCTGCTGGGTGACGGGCTCAACATCGCTGGCGTGGCCGCCGTCCTGCACCTCGAGCGCGACAACGCGCGATTGCGCGACGAGAACCGACGGATGCGCGACCAGACGCCGTGACCGGCGGCAACACGAGGTCGTGCCGTCACCAGCCGTGTGGTCAGCCGCTCGCGGCCAGCGTCGCGGCCTCGGGCGTGACCGGCTCGGCCCCCACGTCCGGGCTTCCCGCAGGGCCGTCGTCCCAACCGGCGCCGAACCAACCCCCGGCGCTCCACTTGGCCCCGGACCACTTCGCCCCCGTCCAGGTGTCGGCGGACCACTTCGCCCCCGACCACTTGGCGCCGGACCAGAAGTCGGCGGACCACTTCGCCCCCGACCACGACGTGCCCGACCACATGTCAGCCGACCACTTCGCCCCCGACCACTTGGCGCCGGCCCAAGCACCCGCTGACCACTTCGCGCCCGACCAGGCGTCCTCGGACCACTTCGCCCCCGCCCAGCTACGGCCGAAGACGTCGAGGTCGCCCTCGAGCACCAAGCCGTCCAGAGCCACCCGCACCGAGCCGCGTGCGCCGTCCATGGATCCGCTGCCGTCCGAGGGCTGCCAGGTCTGCGCGGCAGGCCCGACATCCTCCTTGACGGCGCGGTCCACCCGGAGGTAGCCGGCACCCACCAGGTCGGAGTCCTCGCCGGCGGGCGCGGCTGAACGCATCAGGACCCGCTTGACCTGGTCCGGGGCCAGCTCGGGCCGCGCGGAGAGCAGCAGCGCTGCCGCCCCGCTGGTGACGGCAGCGGCCTGCGAGGTTCCGCTGGCACGGACCAGCTCGTCACCCGTGCGGCCGCCGGCGTTGACGTCGTCGCTGCTCGACCCCGGGTTGCGCAGGCTGACGATCGATCGACCCGGCGCGGCCAGGTCCACCGTGCGACCGTCGAGGGTGCCGTTGGAGTACGCCGAAGGGACGCTCTCCTTCCCGTCCACCGCCTGGGAGGACCCCACGGCAAGCACGAAGGGGTCCTGCGCCGGGTTGGTCAACCGGCTGGTCAGCCAGCCGTCGTTCCCCCCGGCGACCACCACGACGATCCCGGCGCGCCAGGCCCGCTCGACGGCGTAGGCGAGGGGGTCGGAGCGGTAGTCCTGCGTCCCGTCGGTGCCGAAGGAGAGGTTCAGGACCCGGATGTGTCGACCGTCGCTGTCCTTGTTGGCGATGACCCAGTTGATCGCGGCGATGATCTGCGTGACGTCCACCGAGCCGTCCGCGGCTCCCGCCTTTACGCTGACCACTCGAGCGTCCGGCGCGATCCCCAGGACCCGACTCGGACGTCGCTCGTGGTCGCCGGCGGCCCAGGCGGCGTCCCGGCCGGCGATGATCCCCGCCAGATGGGTCCCGTGCCCCATCGTGTCGCGGCCCCTCAGGTCCGGGACGACGTCCTCGAAGGAGAAGTCCGGTCCGATCTCGACCTCGGACGCCACCAGCCCCGGGACGTCGACCACGCCGGTGTCGATCAGCGCGACGTCCACGCCCCGACCGGTGACCGGGGCAGGCAGACGGTCCGCACCTATCCGGCGCGCGACGTTGTACAGGGAACCCGGGTCGGTGGCCGGGTCATAGGCCGCTGACACGCTGCTGAACGCAGTGGGGTCCTGCAGGAACGCCACCGCGCGGACCTTCAGGGTGAAGTAGTCCGACTCGGCCAGCCGTAGCCGACGGTCCAGGTCCAGGCGGGCGCGCAGCAGCTCCTTACGGGTCGCCCGTTCAGCCGAGCTGCGGTCGAGGTCGGCGGCGCGGGTCGCCGCGCGCCGGTCGGCGGTGAGCTGCCGCGCCGCAGCCGCGGCCTGGTTGTCGAAGGACCCGGCCACCTTCTTGAGCTCCACCTGGGTCGCGGCGTCGAGCGACGTCACCGCATTCGCCTCGTCGTCGGCGACCCGGGCGGTGCGAGCGGCCCAGGCGTCCTGCACGCCGGCCCGGCCGCGGCTCAAGCCGGTGATCGCCGCGGCGTACGTGTTCTTCAGGGCGGTGACGGCCACGGCGTGCGTGTCGTCGAGGGCCCTGGTCCGAGTTGCACCGTCGGCCACGGTGACCGTCTTCTGCGTTGCGACCGCCTCCTTGGCGGCTCGGTACGCCGTCTCCGCGGTTTCCCGGTCGGCCTGCCGCTGGACCTCGACGGCAGCCACGGCGGCTGCGCCGTCGTCGGAGACGGTCTTGCGAGCTGCCGCCTGGGAAGCCAGCTCCCCATCGTGCCGACGGTGCAGCTCCTCGTCCTCGGACTTCTGCTTGGCGGCGAGCGCGTCGCGCTGCGCCCTCGGCAGCACGGCAGCGGCCTTGGTCTGGGCGGCCTGCACCGCGTCGAGGTCAAGCTGCTCCTGCGCGTGGCGGACCTTGAGCGCGGCGGTGTCGGTGTCCATCTGACGCAGTGCCGCGGAGAGGTCGGTGGTCAGGGACCGCTTCGCCAGCTCGGCTGCAGAGTCGATCGCCGACTTCTGCGCCTGCACGTCGGCGTCGAGGCGCGCGGACTCCTGGTCCAAGGTCGTGACGGCCGTGCGCACCTGGTCCGCCAGTGCGGCGCTCTCGGCCTTGTGCGTCGTGTCCTGGGCCGCAAGCTCCAGGGACCGGCGTGCCTCCAGGGACTTCTTGGCCGCGTCCAGGACCGAGCTCGGGATCTTCTCCGCGGCCCCGAGAGACGTCAGCAGGTCCTGGAAGAACGTGTTCACGACAGTCCGGTCGCCGTCGAAGCGGGCGTGCAGCTCGCCCTCGGCGGTGTCGCGGCGCGCTCGGACCGCGGCTCGCGCCTGGTCGAGGTCGGCGGACCGTGCCGACGTTGCGGTGGCCGCGGCCGCGTCCAAGGTCACCAGTCTCTCCGCCAAGGCGGATCGTACGGCCGCGACCGACCGATCCCCGTCCGCCTTGATGCGGGCGACCGTCCGCTCGTACGCGTCGGTGAGCGCCCGCACCTCCGCCTTGTGCCGCTGCTCCAGCAGCGTCAGGTCGGAGGTGGGCGACGTGGCCGCGTCCTCCGCCCGACCGGTGGTGGAGGCGGCCGTCAGTGCCCCGAGCGCCGTCAGACCGAAGACCACACTCAGCGCGACGACGCGAACCCGGGCCTTCCCCCACGAGGGGCCTCGGTGGTCGTACGTGGTCCAGCGCAGCTGGGTCATGAGGGTCCTTCCGGCCAGAACAGGAGCAGTACGTGTTCATCGCGTGGAAGCGGGCCGGTGTGACGCCGCCAAACGGGTGATCCTTTACCTGCGCGTGGTTCGGCCATGACTGACGGTGCGAAGTCGGTCAGGCCGCGCACTACGGTCCGTGCGCGTTTGCTCCGACACATGTGGTCGTGACAGCTGCACCCGCCGCAGCCGCCAACGCGACGACACGCACGCTCGCGCTGGCGGCCGCCCTGCTGTCCAGCCTCGGCGTCGTGCCCTACCTCGAGGCGCCGACGAGGCCCGGGGAGTCGCCACACCTGTCGCTGTTGCTGTTGGCGGCGATGTTCGCCGTCGGGGGGCTCCTGGTCTTCCACCTCGAGTATCGCGACGAGGCCCACAGCTTCCTGCTCAGCGAGGTGCCACTGGTCCTCGGGCTGTTTCTGGTGGAGCCCTGGGTCCTGATCACCGCTCGCCTGCTCGGGGAGGCGGCCGCTCTCCTCCTGCACCCCCGTCAGCCGTGGGTCAAGCTGGTCATGAACTTCTCGTTGTGGCTTGCGGAGTGCGTCGTCGCCGTGTCGGTCCTGCAGCTGCTCGGGTCACCGAGCGCCACCACCCCATGGGGCTGGGGGGCCGTCTTCGTCGCCGTGATCGCCGCGGACGCTCTCGGGAACGCCGCGGTCTACCTGGTGATCCGGTGGCACGGAGCCCGCCCCCAGAACGGCCCGCTCGCCGTCGCCGCGGCTACCACTGCAGTGTGCAACACCTGCTTGGGCGTGCTCGCCCTCCTACTGGTCCATGTGCACGTCGCGTCCCTGGTCGTCCTGGGGGTGCTCGGCGTGGCCCTCTTCCTCGCCTACCGCGGCTACACGGACCTGCACCAGCGGCACGCGAGCCTGCAGCTGCTGCACGACTTCGGCCAGGCCACGGCCGGCGCACTCCGTCCCGACGAGGTGGCGGAGGCGATGCTGCACCACGCCCGGCGCCTGCTGCGCACAGAGGTCGCCGAACTGGTGCTGCTGCCGGCCGACGGCTCCGGGGCACGCCTGACGCTGGTCGGCGACGAGCCGATGGTCACCGGGGCGCTCGGCCCTGACGTCTCGCTCTTCCAGCCGGTCCTCGACGCGCACTCGCCGATCATCGTCAGCCGCGGCGGGCCACCCGGGCTGCTCGACGCCTACCTCGACCAGGTCGGGACCAAGGACGCGTTGCTGGTGGCGGTCGAGCTCGGCGGCGGCGCGCGGGCGGTCTTCACCGTGGCCGGCCGGCTGGCCGACGTCAGCACCCTGGACGATCAGGACGCGAGGCTCTTCGCGACTCTGACCAACCACGCGGCGGCAGCCCTGGAAAAGGGCCGGTTGATCGACCGGCTCCGCGACGAGGCACAGCGGCGCCAGCACCAGGCGCTGCACGACTCGCTGACCGGGCTGCCCAACCGGGCCTCGTTCCAAGAGCATGCCGCCGCCACACTCGGCCGCAGCGGTCCCGATGAGCGGGTGGCGGTCCTGCTCATGGACCTGGACCAGTTCAAGCAGGTCAACGACACTCTCGGCCACCAGACCGGCGACGAGCTGCTCCAGGAGGTCGCGCGGCGGCTGCGCTCGACGACCCGCGACCGCGACTTCGCCGCCCGCCTCGGTGGGGACGAGTTCGCCGTCCTCGTCCGAGTCGGGGACGAGGGGAGCTCGGCGCTGCCGACCGCGCGCCGGATCGCCGACGCCCTCCAGGCGCCGGTCGAGCTGCGCGGGATCCGTCTCGACGTCCGGGTGTCTGTGGGCATCGCCGTTTTCCCCGACCACGGGTCGGACGTGCACGACCTCCTGCAGCGTGCCGACGTCGCGATGTACGCGGCGAAGTCGCTCCAGGACGGACCCCAGCTGTACCGGCAGGAGGCCGACCAGAACACCCCGCGGCGCCTGCAGCTCGCGACCGACCTGCGGCAGGCCATCGAGAGGGGCGAGGTAGCCGTTCACTACCAGCCGCAGGCCGACCTCGTGACGACCACCGTCACCGGAGTCGAGGCGCTGTGCCGCTGGACGCACCCCCAGCACGGGCCGGTGTCACCCGACGAGTTCATCCCGGTGGCCGAGCAGACCGGCCTGATCACCGCGCTCACTCTGCACGTCGTCACAGACGCGTTGAGCCGGTGCGGCCGTTGGCAACGCGCCGGTCACGGCATCGGGGTGTCGGTGAACGTGTCGGCTCGCAGCCTGTTGGACGCCGGGTTCGTCGACGACGTACTCGACCTGGTCCGCTCCAGCGGCATGCGCCCTGACCTGCTGACGCTCGAGATCACCGAGTCGAGCATCATGTCCGACACCCACCGCACGCTGGACCTGCTGCAGCGGCTCGCGGCATTCGGGATCCGCCTGTCGGTGGACGACTTCGGGACGGGCTACTCCTCACTCGCCTACCTCCAGCAGCTCCCGGTGCACGAGCTCAAGGTCGACAAGGCGTTCGTCTACGACGTCGGGTCGGACGGTTCGAGCCGGGCCATCGTCCGGTCCGTGGTCGACCTGGGTCACAGCCTGGGTCTGCTCGTCGTCGCGGAAGGCGTCGAGGACGAGGCCGCCTGGGACCAGCTGCAGCGGCTCGGCTGCGACCGCGCCCAGGGCTACCTGCTCAGCCGACCGATGTCCGGTGACGACGTCACTCGCTGGCTCCAGCGAACCCACGCCGCAAGCGCCGCGGGATAGGCCCGCCGCCGCCGATGAGCCGATCGGGGATCGACCGGCAGCCGCGCGTTCTGCCCGGCACCCTGGTCGCCTGGGGCTGTGACTGCACCGATCAGGCGGGCGCGGTTCCTTCAGCGCCGCCCGCGTCCGGAACGGTGTCCGCGTGCCGGTGAGCGACCTTCCACTCGCCGTCCTCGCGGCGGTAGACCTGGGTCGCACGCAGGGTGTACGTCCGACGCTCCCCCTTGACGGTGGCCTGGGTGTGCTCGTAGCCGACGGTGTAGGCCATGTCACCCACGACGTCTGCAGCGACCACTTCATGGAAGTAAGAGGTGCAGTCGGAGAAGCTGCGCCCGAGCTCGTCGAAGAGCTCGGTCAACTCGTGCTGGCCGGCCGCGGACCTCCAAGCGCCGAGCACCGTGACCGGGTCCCGTCGCGACCAGATCGCCCGTCGGGGGCCGGCGTCCCCGTTGTGCAGAGCGATCTCCGCGTCCTTGAGCCGGGTCGTGGCCCAGGTGAGGAAGTCGTCACGGTCGCTCACGGTCCACCTCCGAGGCAGGACGACCCCGAGCCGACTGCGCCATTGAACCGTTGTTGACGACGCCTCGCCAGAGGTCGAACCGGTCCGCGGGTTCCCTGAACGGTCGAGGCGGCCCCCGGCGGGTGCAGCGCACCCGGCGCGGGGCCGTCAAGTCATCGGGGCTGCGGCGTGGCGGCTGGCGATGCGCGTCGCCGCGTTCCTAGGCTCGCCCGGACGAGAGGGGTCCCGGTGACTCGGTGCACATGTCTCTGGCGGCAGGACCGGGCGGGGCGGCTGCTGCCCGACCCGTGCTGCCCCAGCCCCCGGCACGCTGACGACCCCGTCGCCCCACCCGCCACTACCCGGCGCACCTGAGGCGAGGGCCCCGGGCATGCCGCCCGAGGCCCTCGCGCTCTACTGCTGGTGACGTAGCGGTCGGCTACCGCCGGGTGCGGCCGGTGCCGCTGTCGACGTCGCCCTCCGCCTCGATCCGCTCCTTGCGGACCTCCTCGGAGATCTGCTCGTCGTGCTCCTCGCTGTCCTTGGTCAGCCTGACCCGCTCGACCGGCACCGCCTCCTTGGCGACCACGGGGCGCTCCTCGGTCAGCGTGACCTCGTGCTCCTCCTCGCTGATCGCGGGTCCGTCGAGTGCCGAGCCACGGTTGGCGTCGGTGATCGGCTCGGTCTCGAGGCGCGCCTTCTCCTTCTTGACCGGCACGCTGACGTTCTGCTCCTCGGTCTCGACCCACTTGCGAAGCCGGGCCTTGCCCGCGGTGACGGTCTCCTTGCCGGCGTGCAGCTGCTCCTCCGACCGCGTCATCGCGTCGTCGGTGTTGGGCCCCGAGGTGTCGTGGCCGGCTCCGGTGGCGGTGCCGGAGGTGTCGCGGCCCGACGTGCGCCCCGTGCCGGACCCAGGAAGGCCGCTGTCGGAGCTCTGCTCCGAGTAGCTCAGGCCGTAGTGCTGGTAGAGGTTGCGCTCCTCGGACTGGCTCAGGTGCCCGCCGTTGTCGACGTCGACGTTCGGCGCGTCCTTGATCTGGTCCTTCGTGTAGGGCACCTGCACCGCGTCGCCCTGCACGTCGGCGTCGGCCAGCGGCACGAAGCTCTCGCTGCTGCCGAAGAAGCCGGTGTTGACGGTCGCCCACTCCGGCTTGCCGGTCTGGTCGTCGAGGAAGATCTGCCCGACCTTGCCGATCTTCTGGTCGTCGGAGCCGACGAGCTGGCAACCGATCAGGTCACGTACCTGGTTCTGGGTGATCATTCGATGTCTCCGTTCTCGTGCTGTCGAGTGGTGGCACCGACTGGTTGGCGCCCGGCGGGGACCGATCCACAGTTGCCCCGCGATCAGCACGTAAACCAGGACATCTCGACATCTCGAGCGGGACCCACGAGCACCGCCGGACGACGACGTACGCCCTGGAACGCAAGGTGTTTCGGTCCCCCGGCGGTGGGGATCGAGCGTCCGACGACCCGTCCTTCTAAGGGGGAACCTCATGGCACGCGACGCACGCGACGACTCCACGGACCGACCCGTCGGCGCAACGGCTGCCGACACCCGGCACGACCTGCATGACGAGCACCGACAGCGCGGCGAAGCCAGCGACCGGATGACCCACACTGACGACGAAAGTCTCGCCCGTGACTTCGAGGCACGGCGCCAGGACGCCGAGCGCCGGGCGCACGAGCGCTTCGGCGGCATCAAGTGGGGTGCCGCCTTCTTCGGCTGGCTCACGGCGAACGGTCTCAACGTGATCCTGCTCGCCCTGGCCACCGCTGCCGGTGCCGCTGTGGGCATCACCCAGACGACGACGTCGGAGGCGAAGACCAACGCCGAGACCATCGGGATCGTCGGCGGCATCGTGCTGCTCGTGATCCTGGCGCTCGGCTACTACGCGGGAGGCTACGTCGCCGGGCGGATGTCGCGGTTCGACGGTGCCCGCCAGGGCGTGGCCGTCTGGGTGATCGGGCTGCTCGTGACTGTCGTCCTGGCCGCGGCCGGCGCGATCTTCGGCTCGAAGTACAACGTGCTGAGCCAGCTCAAGCTGCCGCGCATCCCCGTGGACGAGGGCACCGCAACGACGGGTGGCATCGTCGCCCTCGTCCTGGTGCTGCTGGTCACCCTCGGTGCTGCCGTCCTCGGCGGCAAGGCCGGCGAGCGCTTCCACCGCAAGGTCGATCGCGCCGGCGCCTACTGACCCAGGAACCGGCCGGGGGCACCGGAGCTCGTCGCAGCGGTCAGCCGCAGGCGTCGCAGCGGCCGGTGAACGGCAGCTGGGTGAAGCACGTCGGGCAGACCGCGGCGGGAGTCGGGTTCAGCCGCGCTGCCCGCCGCCGGGCCTCCGAGACCTTGGGGGTCAGCGCCGCCCGGCCGCCGCCGGCCGGGATGGCGGCGCCGAAGTAGCGGTAGCACTCGAGCCGCGCCGAGGCGGCGTGCTCGTCCAGGTCCTCCGGCGCTGCCTCACCGGTCCGGGTGACGCCTCGCCGGTAGGCGGGCCCGACGGTCTCGTCCTTGCGCACGCAAAGGGCGGTCAGCGCCGGCTCGCCGCGCGCCGCGCAGTCGTCGGCCACCGCTCCGAGGACCGCTCCGAGCCACTGGTGCGTCGGAAGGGTGGTGACCACCCCCGCCTTCTCCTGGACGATCTCAGCGAGCTCGTCGTAGGTGATGTAGCCGTGGTACTGCCCGGCGGTGGAGATCAGCTCCTGCCGGGCGTGCACCGCCCACTTCGCCGTCGCCTCGTCGATCGGGACCTCTTGGTCCTCGGCGGCGGGCGGGTCTTCGAGCAGGTCGTCCAGGTCTTCCATGTGCTGAACGTACGCCCTCCCCTCCGATCGAGCGTCACGCCGGGCGGATCCACGTGAGCCCCAGTTCGTCGACGTGCTCGCCGACGGGTCCCCGACCACGGTGTCCGATTTGTTCGCTTCGTCTACGTGCTACGCCTACCGGCGCGCCTCGCATGGGCAGGTGCAGGGGCAGCCGTGGGCCCGACGCCCGCGGAAGGTGAGCAGTCACTGCTCACGCGCCCCCGTCCACGGCGGCGCAACGTCGTGGCATGCCGATCACATCTCGCCAGGTCGACCTCGTCTGTGACTCAGCAGCGGCCGTCGACGACATCCTCGAAGACTTCGCAGCAGCCTTCTACACCCGTCTCTTCCGGGTCCGGCCGGACTTCCAGCCGATGTTCTCCGCCGACCCGGCCGCCCAGGCCAGCAAGCTGGCCATCGAGCTGCGCCGCATCGTGTCCGCCCTGCGTGACCCGGTCCGCTTCCAGCGGCAGGTGCGCACGCTGGGAGCGCGCCACGGCCAGTACGGCGTCGAGGCCGAGCACTACGACGCCACGGGGCAGGTCCTCCTGGACACGTTCGCCCACGAGCTCGGCGCAGCCTTCACCCCGGAGCTGCACGACGCCTGGGCAGCCGCCTGGGGCACCATCGCAGCGGTGATGCTGGAGGCCAGTGCCGCTGCCACCGCGGACGCCGGCGCCAGTGACTCCGAGTCGCTCGCCGAGGCGGTGTAGTCATGGCTCGCCAGGAGAAGGCGCCCCGCCAGCGCACCACCACGTCAGACGGACCCTTCTGGGAGTTCCTGCAGGACCTCCGTCAGATCTGGTCCGTCAACCCCGGGACGAGCCAGCCGACACTTCGCGACTACCCGCTGCGCCGCCCGGGCGGAGGTGCCCGGTGATCGCGGTCACCGGGGCCACCGGAACGGTCGGCCGCGAGCTCGTCCGGCTGCTCGTCGAGCAGGGCGAACGCCCCAGGGTCCTCACCCGCGACGTGTCGCTGACCCGCCGGGTGTTCGGCGCCGGCGTCGACTACGCCTACGCTGACCTGGACCGGCCCGACACACTGCCAGCGGCGCTGGCGGGTGCGGAGCGGGTGTTCCTGCTCACCCCCGCGACCTCGAGGCAGCCGGCCCGGGAGCAGCACCTCGTCGCGGCGGCCGTCACCGCCGGGGTCGGCCACATCGTGAAGACCTCGGTCTTCCGCGCCGACGAGACGTCGCCGCTCGGCATCGCCCGACAGCACGGCCAGACCGAGGAGCTCATCGCCCGGACCCGGCTCGACTGGACGTTCCTCCGACCGGTGTTCTTCATGCAGAACCTGACCGGTCAGGTCCTCAACGGGGAGATCGTCTCGGCCGCCGGCGCCGGCCGGGTGGCCATGGTCGACGCCCGCGACGTGGCCGCCGCTGCGGCCGCTGTGCTGACGAACCCGGCATCCGGCGGTCGGGTCTACACCCTGACCGGCCCGCAGGCGGTCACCTTCGACGAGGTGGCCGAGCTGGTGTCCTCGATCGGGGCGGCCGACTGCGTGCACCGTCAGGTCGCTGCCCAGCAGGTCCGCGACGCGATGCTGCGGTCCGGGGCGGAGAGGTGGTTCGCCTCCGACATGGCGCGGCTGCACACGATGCTGGCCGAGGGCTACGAGGAGGCCGTCACCTCCGACGTGAGCTGGCTGACCGGCCGCCGGGGCCGGAGGCTCTCGGCGTTCCTCGAGGACATGCTCGCGACGCCGGAGACCGGTCGCGGGACGAGGCAGTTCGTGGCCAGCGGCGCTCGCGCGGCCTCTTGACGTCGCACAAACAGTCGAAGGTGGGTGGTCGGGAGGGGGGCGCAGGGCGCAGACTGACAGGAGCGAACCCGTCTCTCGAAGGAGGCGCAGATGTCCGGTCGCGCGCCGTCAGCCCCCGACCTGCTCCCGATCCTGTCCCGGGGCAAGCACCGGAGCAGCCGCAAGGGCGCCTGCTTCATGGAGATGGCCTCCGTGCTCGCGGGCGAGCGATGGTCGGACCACCCGCGGTGCACCCACCCGCTGCTCGGCGAGCTGGCCCGGCTCGTCAACGACTGCACGTCCGACGCCGGGCGCCAGGAGCTGGCCGTGCTGATCCCGTCCGTCGTGGGCCTCACCAGCGACGACGTACGCTCCGACGCCCGGATCGCCCTGCGGGCGGCCACCACCGCCCTCCCGGTCGCTTCCGCGGACCGGCAGAAGGCCCTGGCCGTCGCCGTCATCACCGCGGACAGCGTGCTCGCCGTGCTCGACGGTCGCCCGCCGGGTGATCTCCTGCCGCAGAGCCGGGCCGCGCTGGACGCCGCCCCGGAGGCGCGCCGCTGGGGCTACGGGTTCGTCCGGCAGACCGGTATCACGCCCAAGGGCTTCCGACGGCACGCGGCCCCGCACACCGTGCGCATCGCCGTCCTCGACATCGCCGAGAGCGGCGTGCCCGGCTCGGACGCGCTGCTCCGAAGCCTGCTCGCCGGGGCGATCGCGGACTGCGAAGCCGTGGTGCGCCACGAGTCCGCCGGCAGGCCCGCGCCGACGGCTATGAGCAGGGCCTGACGGGCTCGCCGTCACTCACCAGGTCCAGGTGGCGGCCGCGCCATCGACGACCGGCCGCATCGCCCGGGCTGCGGTCTCGTTGTTGGAACCTCCCGACAGGACGTAGCGCGTGCCGTCGTGCGAGAAGATGTACAGCGTGTTCCCGCCGGTGGGCGTGGTGCCCCAGCACGGCCGGTCACCCATCGGGCAGAGCCAGTCGGACTGCGGGACTCCGGGGGCCGGCTCGAGGACGAGCCTGGTCGCCGGCTCGCCGCCCACCGTGGCCGAGTGCCGCCTGACGACCCGCAGGCGGTCGTCAGCCATGATCGCGGCGGCCAGGTCAGCGCGATCGTCATAGGGGTACGACCGCACCCGCATGGCCATCAGGCCGCCCGCCGTGCCGTCGATGCGCAGCAAGAGGAAGTCGGCCGTGTCGCCGGCGAGGGTGTGCCCGGCCGGGACGTCGAAGGTGACCTTCGGTGCCAGCTGGGCGTGGAACGGAACGGCTCCGGCGAGCGGCTCGGGGCGGAAGGCCGGCAGGCTGCGCTCGTCCGGCTGCAGGCTGCGAGCCAGCGCGTACGTCGCGACGACGACCACGAGCACGATCACCGCTGCCGCCCAGACCAGTCGGCGCGGCTGCCTGCTGTGCAGCCGGCCTGCGTCGATGGCGGCGATCCCTGTCATGTCGACTCCTCTCACGGCGTCATGTGCCGCGCGACCGGCCTGCTGGGCCCGCGCCTCGAAGAGGTCCGGGACCGGGGTCATGACGCCACCTCCCCGTCGGACCGGACCGTGCTCAGTCGGAGGCGGCGCTCCACCGCTCGGCGCGCCTTGTGCAGGTGCGCCTTCGCCGCGCCCTCCGAGATGTCCATCAGCTCCGCGACCTCCAGGACCGGGCAGTCGTAGACGTATCGGAGGGCCACCGCCTGCGCCTGCCGCTTCGGCAGCCGTCGGACCGCCGCCCAGAACTGCTCGTCCGGCTCGTCCATCTCCGTCACCGGTTGCCGCTGGCCGGCGAGCCGGAGCAGCGCCCTGGCCTCCCGGACCCGCCGGCGGAATGCCGACGCGGCGAGGTTGGCAGCCGTCCGGCGGACGTAGCCGGAAGGACTGTCCATGACCGACACCCGGTCCCACCCGCGGTAGGCCGCGACCATGGCTTCCTGAGCCAGGTCCTCGGCCGCCGCCCGGCTGCCCGACAGGACGTAGGCGAGCGCGACCAGCGGCCGGAACTCGCGCGCGTAGAACGTCTCGAACGTCTCTCCGACCGAGACGACGAGTGGTCGGTCCTCAGGAGCGCCCATCGTGACCCCTCGCGCGGTGTGGGTCGCCACCGCCTGTTCGTCATCCACAACACACCATCGCCCGAGCGTCCGGAACAGGTTTACGCCCTCGCTCTCGCCGGCTCAGCCGAGCTCGCAGATGGAGCCGGTCGGGAAGTCAGTCAGACACCGGTTGCCGACCCAGGTGTTGGTGGCTCTCGCCTCGTCCCGGGCGTCGAGGAGCCCGTTGCCCAGCATGACGTTGGCCCGGAAGAGGTTGCCCTGAGCGCCCTGGGAGTAGATCCCGTAGCGGGCGTTCGCCTCTGCGCTGTTCATGCCGACCACGTTGCCGGCGGCCTGGATGGTGCTGCGCAGCACGATGCCGTCGCGGCCGTTGCCACTGGTCAGGTTGCCCACCAGCTGCGAGTTGTAGAGCCGGTCTGCGGCAGCCAGGATCCCGTCGAGACTGAGCCCGCTTGCTGTGTTGCCCGTGACGAGGGCGGCGCGCGTCGGCTCGACGAACGGGTCGATGAAGAAGCTTGGCGGCACGAACACGATCCCTTGGAGGCCGACCACGACCCGGTTGTCGGTGATCCTGGGCCCGACGACGTCCCCGCCGACCACGATCCCGAAGCGGAGCGGGCGGAGGTCGTTGGCGACTACCGAGCTGCCGGTGGCATTGAGCAGCAGGACCCCGTCGCGGTCGCCGACCAGCTCGTTGTGGTCGATCGTCACCAGCTGCCGCGTGCCCGGGCCAGCCGCCTCGATGCCCGCGCTGTTGCGCACCGTCACGTTGTGGTCGATTCGGGCGTTGCGCAGGTCGCGCGCGTTCCAGGCGTCGCGCTCGGGTCCGTCGCTCGCCTTCCACAGGCTGTCGTCGTCCAGCTCCGACACCAGGCCGTACCGGTTCTCGCGGATGCAGCTGTGGTCGACCCGGGACTCCTGCACACCCGCGCTGCCGAAGTCGACGCCGAACAATGCGTTGAGCCGGACCAGGTCGTGGTGGATCCGGTAGCCCGAGAAGCGGTCGCTGGCATCGACGCCGACCGTGGCGCCCTGGACGACCAGACCGGTGACCACCACGTCGTCCGCCAGCAGCCGGACGCCGACCGAGAAGCCGTCACCAGCCGGGTCGATCACCGCGAGCCGGGTAGGGTCCACGTCCGAGAGCTGCGCGGCCGCCGGAGACCAGCATCTGAGCTCCTCGACAGCGTCGGGGTCGCCCCACAGGGTCAGCGGCTTGTCGACCAGCACGCTCTCCGCGTACACGTCGGGGCAGACCCGCACCACGTCCCCTGGCGCCGCGGCGTCGACCGCGGCCTGGATCGAGGTGAAGTCGGCGTTCCCGCACTGCGCCCGATCCGCGTCGACCACCCAGGTCCGCGGCTCGGCGGCCGCCGCGGGCCCGACCAGCAAGCCCGTCAGCAGGACAGCCGCGCCCACGAAGACGCCAACACACCCACGGGACCGCCGCGACGAACGCGCCCGGGACCACCGATTACCGATCATGTCGCCGCTCCCTTGCAGCCGACGTCACCGCCAGGCACACCTCGGGTCCGGCGGCATCCGTCGAGGGACGAGGCGTGAGGCGCTGTCGAGGTGTCCATCGCCGAAGGGCTTCCGAGGGTTTACTGGGCCGCCCAGAGACCGGGTCAGCTGGTCAAGGGGCGCAACAGAGCGGCCACGGCGGTCGGGTCCTCGACGTGGGCGTTGTGCCCGAGCCCGGCCAGGACAGCCGTCGCCACGGGCAGGGCGGCGAGCTGGTCGTCGGACACCATGCGGTCGTGCTCGCCGCGGGCCAGCACGACGTCCGCCCTCGTGGCGGCGAGGAGGCGGGTCATGTCGGGCTCGCCGACGCCGTACGCGGCCGGATCGAAGGCGAGCCGCCACCGCCCGTCCTGCTCGAGCAAGCCGGCGGCGACGACATCGTCGTCCACGCCGCGCAGCCCGGCCAAGCCGGAGACCTTGAGGTAGCGCACAGCCGCCTCGGAGCGGTCGTCGAACCAGACGACCGGGCGGGCGGCCAGGGCAGCGGCCCGCTCGAGCTCGTCGGGTGCCCACGCCACCTTGATGCCGAGCCCGACGACTCCCGTCACCCTGACACCGAACCAGCCGGACGACAGGGCGAGCGCGACCACGCCACCCAGTGAGTGCCCGATAACGACGACCGGCCGGCCGGGTGGCAGCGCTTCCGCCACATGCGCCGCCATCGAGCCGAAGGAGTACCGCCGCAACGCAGGTGCGTGCCCGTGGCCGGGCAGGTCAAGGGCCAGCCAACGGCCCGGCCAGCTCTCCTGGAGGACGTCGGCCCACCCGTCCCACACGGCAGCCGTGCCACCGAGGCCGTGCAGCAGCACCAGGAGGGGCGGGCCGCCGTCGTGGTCCGCGGTCGTCCGCTCGCCGTCGGGCATACCGCCGAGCATCTCACTGCCGCCTGGTGCGCGTCCGAGCTCCGGCTAGAGATGCTGTCGACGCTCAGCTGTGGGCCGCGGGGACGGTCCGATGGGGCCAGCCGCCATCGCGCGGCGAAGCAGCTCCGCCATGACCACGGCGGCCGAGACCAGGCAGACAACCGTCGTCGTCCGGTGACTTCCCTGCGCCATGGGGTGCACGTTACGTGCCCGCCCGTGGCTCTGCGGCCGTCGCCGCTCAGGCACCGCCCGGCGCGGACGGGTCGCGCTGCTCCTGCAGCCAGGCGAGCACCGCCTGCACCCTGCGGTGGCTCTCGGGGGTGTCAGTGAGCCCCAGCTTGGCGAAGATCCGACCGGTGTAGGTCTCGACGGTCTTCTCGCTGAGGAACATCGCCGCGGCGACCGACCGGTTGGAGCGGCCCTCGGCGACCAGGGTGAGGACCTCGCGCTCCCGCTCGGTCAGGGCGGCGAGCGAGCTGTCTGCCCGGTGGCGTCGAAGCAGCAGCTCCACGACCTGCGGGTCGATGGCCGAGCCGCCCCCCGCAACGCGGCGGATCGCTTCGGCCAGGTCGCCGGGGCCGAGGACCCGGTCCTTGAGCAGGTAGCCCACGCCGTGCGCCCCGTCGGCCAGGAGGTCGAGCGCGTAGCGGGTCTCGACGTGGTGGGAGAGGACCAGGATTCCCACGGCGTGCCCGTGAGTGGCGCGGATCTGCCGGGCGGCGTCCAGCCCCTCCACCGTGTGCGTCGGCGGCATCCGGACGTCGAGGACAGCGACGTCCGGCCGGGTCTCGTCCACGAGTCGGAGCAGGTGCGGTACGTCGCCAGCCTCGCCCACGACGTCGATGTCCTCGTGCCTGAGCAGCTCCACCAGACCCGCACGGAGCAGGGCGTTGTCCTCGGCCAGCACTACGCGCATGGCAGCCGCACGTCCAGCCTTGTGCCGCCCGCCGCTGGACTGGTCACTTGCAGGGTGCCGCCGCCGGCGTCCACCCGGTCCGCGAGACCGCGCAGCCCGGATCCGCGGGTCGGCTCCGCGCCGCCGACCCCGTCGTCCTCGACGAGCACCCGCAGCTCGCCACCCTCGGCGCGCACCTCGACGCGGACGCGGGTGGCGTGCGCGTGCTTCACCACGTTCGTCATCGCCTCGCTGACCGCGAAGTACGCCGTGGCGGCCACGGTCGTCGGCGGCTCGGTGGCCAGTCGCACGTCGAGGTCGGCCGGGACCGGTGACCGGTCCACCAGCGACTCGAGCGCCGAGCTCAGGCCGGACTCTGTGAGGATCGCGGGATGGATGCCTCGGGCGAGGTCACGCAGCTCGTCGATCGCCTCGCCGAGATCCTTGACCGCCTGGCTCAGGACGTCGTGGACCTCGGGATCGGAGTCCGAGCCCAGTCGTGCGTCGGCCAGGCGCAGGGCGAGCGCGATGGTGACCAGCCGTTGCTGCGCGCCGTCGTGCAGGTCGCGCTCGATGCGGTGCCGCTCCTCGTCACCGGCGGCCACGATCCTGGACCGCGACTCGGCCACCGCGGTGAGCTGGTGCTGCAGCTCGCTCCGGAGCCGCTCGTTGTCGGAGGTCAGCCGCACTGCGGCGACCACGGCCCCGACCAGACCCGGGTCCTCGAGCAGGGCCTCGTCGTGCACCAGCGCCGCCACGGGCGCGCCGTCCTGCTCGACCACTGTCACCGCCCGGCCGGGGGCCGCGACCGGCGCGACCGGGCGCTTCCCCTCCGGTTCGACGTAGGACTGCTCGGCGGCGGACCACGGCACCAGCTCGAGGCTCGGGTCGCCGAGGGCGCGGCGCAGCGCCGCCGCGAGCCGGTGCGGCGACGCGCTGTCCGGGCCCTCCAGGCCGCCCACCAGGTCGACGACCGCCGACCGGGCGGCCCCCTGGCGGCGGAGCCCGATGACGAAGGCCGCGGCGGTCGCGGCCCGAAGGCTGACCACCACCAGGAACAGTGCCGTTCGACCGGGCCCGACCACACCGACCTGACGACGTACGACGTAGTCATAGCCGACCTGCGCGACGACAGCCGCGGCGGTCACCAGGACCGGCCCGACCATCCGGCGCCCGGCGCGGCTGCTGCGCCGCCAGCGGGCCAGGGCGCACGCCAGCACGAGGAGGAGTGCGACGACGAGCAGCCAGGGAAAGGCCGCGTCGACCGCGTCGTACCACCGCGCGTCGGTCACCGGCACGAACCGGTTGCGTACGCACCCGCAGCCGGTGCCGTCGGGCGGCACGTAGAGCAGCAGCCTCGACAGGGACCGGGCCGCGCACAGCAGCCCGACCAAGGCGAGCAGCGCCTGCTCGCGACGGCCCGGGAGCCGACCGGTGGGGTAGGCCAGCAGCAGCCAGGACAGCACGAAGAAGTGCCAGACGCCGAGGACGAAGCCGGTCAGGGCGACGTCGGTGTCGGTGGAGGTGTGCAGCGAGCCGACCAGCCAGGTCGCCCCTGTGGCCATCAGCAGCCACCAGCAGCGGTTGCCCGGCCGCAGAGCGCGGGCGAGCAACCCGGCGACGACGAAGACCAGACCTGCCACCAGGTCCGCGACCAGCATGACGGGCCGTTCCGGCTGCTCCACATGCTGCTGCCTCTCGGCGAAGACGCCCAGCGTCACCGTGGCCACGGTCCACAGCGCCGGCCACAGCCAGGTCCGGCCGGCCCTCACGACTGACCGGCCAACGCCGCCCGCAGCGACGGACCGCTCAGCAGCACCTTCGGCACGAAGCCGCAGGCCCCGCACTGCTCGATCGCGTGCGAGTAGTCGGCGGTCGAGGTGAGGACGACCTGGGCCCCGTTGGGCAGCGACCCGATCGCGCGGGCCACGTCGAGGCCGCTGCGGTCGGGCAGCCGCACGTCGAGCAGCACGACGTCCGGCCGCAGGTCACGCTCGGCGATCAGGGCGGTGGTCCCGTCGGCCGCCTCGCCGACGACGTCGAAGCCGTCTCGTTCCAGCAGCGCACGGGCCACGGCCCGGAACGCTGCCTGGTCATCGACGACGAGGACCGATGGGCCCATGAGCACATCGTGACGGCCCGGCCGAGGCTTGCCAACAGGGCTAGCCCTACGTCAAGCAGCGGCCCAGCCCTCATGACAGGCGCCTCGCCAGTCCCTAACGTTCGAGCAGACGTCGGGAAGGAGGCTCGCGATGAGAACGGCACGCACGATGACCGGAGCGCTGGGCGCGGTGAGCGCCGCACTGCTCGTGGTCGCCGGCTGCTCGTCCTCGAGCATCTCGGACGCCGACGCGTCACGACCGACCGGCGCTCCGCCGTCCCCGGGTCAGCGACTCTTCGCCGACACCTTCGACGACGACCACAACCTGTGGACGCTGCCGGAGAACGAGAACGGCCGCACGGAGATGGAGGGCGGTGACCTGGTGTGGGAGGCGAAGCAGGCGGCCGACCTGCGGCCCCACCTGCTCGCCGCGCCGATCGCAGACGCCTTCGACCGTGGCGAGCTGCGGATGCGGGA
Source organism: Actinomycetes bacterium (assembly GCA_035489715.1). Classification (NCBI taxonomy): domain Bacteria; kingdom Bacillati; phylum Actinomycetota; class Actinomycetes; species Actinomycetes bacterium. Next base: position 1,716 of record DATHAP010000046.1, on the reverse strand, counting down.
CGTGGTCGTGCGCGCCGCCTTCACCACGGTCCGGGGCTCCGGCGCGATGGGGGTCTTCTGCCGTGAGGTCCGCGACACCGACAGCGACTTCCAGTGGTTCGAGTTCGTCGCCCGCGACGGCTACGCCGCCATCCGGCTGGCCGACGCGGGCGGCCACCTCGACGTGCTCGCAACCACCACGAAGGTCGACCTCCCGCTCGGTCAGCGGGCAACGATGGAGGCGGTGTGCACCGACACCGCCGACGGCAAGACCCGGCTCTGGCTGAGCCTGGACGGCGCGGCTGTGCTTGCCGCCACATCAGCAGAGCAGCTCGGCAACGGCGGCGCCGGGCTGCAGGGCTACGACTCCCCCGACCGCGCCGGCTCCGCCCGCTTCCTCGTGCGCTGGCACGACTTCGCCGTCTACCGACCGACGGACTGACGGCCGCTTTCCTACCGAACTTCCTGCGACAACCCTGGAGACTGCCATGCCTAGAACTGGATATCCCCTGCTCGCTGCGGCCTTGGCGGCCATGCTGGTGCCTGCCCTGGCCGGCCCTGCCCAGGCGGGTCCGCCACCGGTCCAGGACCACTACAGCGCCGAGTTCGACGAGCTGCTGCCCGGCCCGGGCGGCTGGTTCTGCGGCGGGCTGGTGGACGTGCCCCTGCACACCGAGATCGACGGCTACTTCTCGGTCAAAGAGCGAGCCTCGAGCGCGTTCCCCTACCTCGCCGACCGCTTCCGCTCCACCCTCGTCTACACCAACCCGGAGACCGGACTCACCTACACCGTCGTCCGGGTGCGCCAGACGAAAGACCTGCGACTCACCGACAACGGGGACGGCACTCTGACGCTGGTCGGCCTCAGCACCGGTGCCCTGTTCGCCTACGGACCGGACGGTGAGCGTCTGGACATCCGGGCCGGCATGTCACTCGACACCTTCCTGGTGGACACCAAGGGCACGGCCGACCCCTTCGACGACGAGCTCACACCCGCGGGCGACCCCGTGACGGCGGGGCTGGACACGACCACCGACTTCTGCGCCGACTTCTTCGAGGCGACCCAAGGGTAGGGGCTCGCGCTGCGACGCCCAGCACCCCAGTTCGCCTTGGCAGCTCCATCAGGCCTCCACCGCTCACTGCAAGCATGTATCGCAGACGCTCGCGGTGAGCCGGCTTCTGTACGACCTGTCAGCGGCGGCCGCAGATGGGTCTGGAGATCAACGACGTCAACACGATGCTGCGCTTCGCACGGGTGGCCTACCGGGGCGGATCGGCGGTGCTGGGCACGATACCTCCGAACGGCCCTTCTTGCCCGAGACCCTTCGGGCGAGTCCCCCGGAAGTCGCGGAACTGTCGCCGAGGTTTCGGACAACTCCTGAGTGCAGCGCGATCAGCAGGTCCAGCGACTCCTCCTGACGGACCTCGCCGACGATGATGCGCGACGGCCGCATCCGCAGTGCCTCCTTGACCAGTCGTCGCAGCTTGATCTCGCCGGTGCCCTCGAGGTTGGGCTGCCGGCACTGCATCGCGACGACGTCCGGCAGTGGCACCTTGAGCTCGAAGACCTCCTCCGCGGTCACGACCCGCTCGCGCGGTGGGACTGCCGTGGCGAGGCAGTTGAGCAGCGTCGTCTTCCCGGCCTGGGTGCCGCCGGCGACCAGGATGTTCAGCCCGCTGGCGACCGCGGCTTCCAGGAAGGCGGCCGCCTGCGCCGTCAACGTGCCGAGGGTCACG
>DATHAP010000045.1 GCA_035489715.1 Actinomycetes bacterium | reverse complement strand
CCTCCAGCGTGCCGAGCTTGGCCGGCCGCGACGTGGTCGCAGTCACCTGGTGACCCCGTGCCACCAGCTGCGGCACCAGCCGCTGCCCGATGGCCCCGGTGCCTCCTGCCACGAACACCCTCATGTCCGTCACCTTCCCTTTGTGCGAGATTCGGTTTCCGGTACCTGGGACGAGACAGCCCGGCCGGTTGTGACACGGACGGCGCGTCGAACCCTCTCGGGCGAAGGCATGCACCGCAGCCAACAGCCCGTGAGTGGGAGGATCCGGCCGTGCCGACCGATGTCGCCTGGACGACGCAGCGTGTGCAGGTGGACGGGAGGTCCATCTACTGCCGGCGCAGCACCAGCCCGGAGGGCCCGCCGGTCGTCCACATCCACGGCTTCGCGATATCGGGCGAGTACCTCATGCCCACGGCACGCAGGCTGTCCGGACGGTGGGTCAACGTGGTCCCCGACCTGCCCGGGTACGGACGCAGCGATCGCCATGACCACGTGCTCGACATCCCCGACCTGGCCAGGGCCCTGGTGTCCGTGCTCGACGCGCTCGGCATCGAGCAGGCTGTCCTCGTCGGCAACTCGATGGGCTGTCCCATCGGGCTCGAGGTGGCGCACACGGCACCTGACCGTGTGCGCCGCCTCGTCCTCGTCTCGCCTGCCGGTGGCGCGCACAACCAGCCGCTGCTGCGGGCGCTGGGCCAGCTGGCCAGGGACGGGGTCCGTGAGAGAGCGAGGATGCTCCCCCTCGCGGTCCCTGACTACGTCAGGTTCGGGCCGGTGAACGGGCTGCGCCTCTTCCGCGAGCTGACCCGCTACCCGTCCCTGGAACGCCTGATCAGCACCCCGGTCCCGACCCTTGCCGCCCTGGGTGGCCGCGACCCGCTCATGGCCTCGCCGGCGCGGGTCCGCGAGGTAGCCCGGCTCAGCCCCGAACACCTGACAGTCGCGCTCGTCGAGAAGGCAGCGCATGCGCTCAACTACAGCCATCCCGAGGAGCTAGGGGGCACCATCGAGCTCTGGCTGGACGATGCGCTCGCCGACGGCGCCGGCCTGCCCGACGGGGTGCGACTGGTCGTCCCGCACGGCGGCGCAGGTCGACCTCGAAGCGACCGGTGACCAGGGGACCGGCGTCAACGGCTCTGGCGGCATCCCGCGAGGCTGGTGCCCGCGTGGATGCCGCCAGATGAGGGCGGTGGCGGTGGGATTTGAACCCACGGAGGGCGTGAACCCTCACACGCTTTCGAGGCGTGCTCCTTCGGCCGCTCGGACACGCCACCGCCGGTGAGGTTACCGGACGTCGCGGCCGGTCCGGAAACAGCCGTGGGCGGCCAGGCTGCCCCTTCACGCTGTTGCCGGCAGCATCGAGCAGCGGGGCGTAGGTGCCGAGCCCGCCCTTGCCGGGCGCCGCCGTGACGATGCCGCCGCCGATGCCGCTCTTGGCGGGCAGGCCGATCCTGTAGAGCCAGTCCCCCGAGGTCTCGTAGAGGCACGCCGTGGCCATGACGGCCAGCGTGTAGCGGCAGGTCTCCGCATCGACGACGCGCTCGCCGGTCAGCGGGTTGACGCCGCCGTCGGCCAGCGTGGCGCCCATGACTGCGAGGTCGCGAGCCGTGACGGTCAGGCAGCTCTGCGGGTGTAGAGGTCGACGACGGCATCGGGGTCGCCCGCGACCCGGCCGTAGTCATGGAGCAGCCGGGCCATGCTCCGGTTGCGGTGGTTGGTCGCCGAAGCGGAGGCGTAGACGCCGTCGTCGATCGCGAGCCGCCGGCCGGCGAACCGCGACAGCCCGTCGAGCAGCAGGGCCCACTGCTCGTCCGCCTCCGCCCCGGGCACGTGACCGGCCGTCGCGATCGCGCCGGGGTCCACCATCGGGTTGGTCACGCCGTCGGACCCCTGCTCGATCGCGGACAGCGAGTTGAAGGGCAGCCCGGTCGCGTTGACTCCGACCCGGTGCCGGACCTCCTCCGCGCCCAGCGCATCGCAGACCAGCGCGAACACGAACGGCTTCGCGACGCTCATGATCGTGAACGGTGCGTCCGCGTCGCCCGCGGAGTGGGCACTCCCATCGGTCCGCACGACGCAGATGCCGAACGAATGGGCCGGCGCCTACGCGAGCGCCGGGTAGACGGTGGAGATCTCGCAGTCGGTGTCCGAGCCGAACCGGTGGTGCGCCTCGTCGACCAGCGCCTGGACCGGGTCCGCCGCGGGCAGATGTCCGGTCGACACGTACCGGTCGGGCCAGGCCGTCGCGGGACCCGTGTCTCCAGCAGGCATGGCCGGAGGCTACTGCCGCGTCACGCCTCGCGGTGCGCCCGGAAGTACGCGCGCAGCCCCTCGGCGCACTCGTCGACGAGCACGCCGCCCACGACCTCGGGCCGGTGGTTGAGCCGGCGGTCCCGCACGACGTCCCACAGCGACCCCACGGCCCCCGCCTTCGGGTCCTCGGCGCCGTACACCAGCCGATCCACCCGGGCCAGCACGATCGCGCCCGCGCACATCGTGCAGGGCTCGAGCGTGACCACCAGCGTGCAGCCCTCGAGGCGCCACTCCCCCACGGCGTGGGCCGCGGCCTGCAGCGCGCGCACCTCGGCGTGGCCGGTGGGGTCGCCCTCGGCCTCGCGGACGTTGTGCCCGCGGCCCAGCACCTCGCCGTCCGGGCCGACCACGATGGCGCCGACCGGCACGTCGTCCGACGGCAGCGCGGCGTCGGCCTCGGCGAGGGCGAGTCGCATCCAGTCGGAGAACGTCCGCAAGCTCGGTGCGCCGGCCACGACCGGTCAGCGTAGGGAGTCGAGCACCTCGGCGAAGCCGGCGGCCTCCGCCACCGTCGCGAGCGCGTCCATCGGCGGTACCTCGTCCTCGCAGATCTCCCTGAGCGCGTCGGGCGAGGTGCCGAGGTCGCCGAGCACGTCGAGGTCGCCCGCGCAGCCGTCCATGACCTCGACCTCGTCGTCGTCCGCGTCGACGTCGAGCTCGAGCAGCTCGGAGTAGGAGGACGCCGCCGCCCCCGCGCCGTCGGACACGAAGACGCGCAGGTCGTCGTCACCGTCGATGCGCACGACGGCCCACCAGGCGTCCTCGCGCTCCACCAGCATCAGCACCGGCTCGTCGTCGTCGGCGACGCTGCGAAGCTCGTCGGTGAGCTCGTCGCGGTCCTTGATGCTCTCGACGTCGACGTCGTGGGCGCGCCAGGTGCGCCCCTCACGGGCGAGGACGGCGGTGAAGTAGGACACCGAGGTCTCCAGCGGGGTGGGTCAGGTGCGGTCAGGGGCGGTCAGGTCAGGTCGTCGTCGACGACGCGGTCGAACTCGGGGCCGAAGCCGATTCGGGTGGCGACCTGGCCCAGCATCTCGTCGGGGTAGAGCTCGAGGTCGGAGCAGATCGCGGAGAGCTCCATCGCGTCCATGCCGAGGTCGGTGAAGATGTCCAGGTCGCCGGCCGGCGCCACGTGCTCGAAGTCGTCGTCCTCGGGCGGCGGCTCGCCGAGCAGGTCCATGGCCTCCTTGGCCACCGGCCACTCCCCCGAGGCGGTGACGTCCGACACCAGCACCCGAACGTCGGCGCCCTCGGGGCGCAGCGCGAGGAAGAAGTCGTCGCCGTACGAGCACAGGGCGAGCGCCGGGCCCTCCGACGGCTGCTGGCGCAGGGCGGCCACCAGGGCGGACAGGTCCTCCGCCGCCCGGTGGGGCAGCGACCCGACCCGCCAGCGCCCGTCCTCGCGGAAGGCCACGACGGCGAAGTCGACCAGGGTGTCCTCGGGCACGGTCACCTCCCTGGTCGGCCTTCTCGAGCCGGTCGCTGCGTTGGCATCGTGGCAGAGATCCGGCCGGAGCGGCAGGGGGAAGCCGGCCCGGGTGAGCGTCCTGACGGCGTACCGCCGCCCGTGCGGGACACCGGGCGCCGGGCACTAGGTTGATCGCATGCGGACCCACGTCGCCGACCACCCCCTGGTGGCGCACAAGCTCACCGCCCTGCGCGACGAGCGGACCGACTCGCCGACCTTCCGGCGGCTGGCCGACGAGCTGGTGACGCTGCTCGCGTACGAGGCGACCCGTGACGTGCGCACCGAGCCGTTCGAGATCACCACGCCGGTGGCGCCCACCACCGGCACCCGGCTGGCGTTGCCGAAGCCGCTCGTCGTGCCCATCCTGCGCGCCGGCCTCGGCATGCTGGACGGGATGGTGCGGCTGCTGCCGACGGCCGAGGTGGGATTCCTCGGGATGATCCGCGACGAGGAGACGCTGCAGGCCTCCACCTACGCGACCCGGCTGCCCGACGACCTGTCCGGCCGGCAGTGCTACGTGCTGGACCCGATGCTCGCCACCGGCGGCACGCTGGTCGCGGCGATCAACTTCCTGCTCCAGCGGGGCGCCGACGACATCACCGCGATCTGTCTGCTGGCCGCGCCCGAGGGGCTCGCGGTGATGGACGAAGCCTTCGGCTCGTCGTCGGTGCCGGTCCAGGTGGTCACGGCGGGACTGGACGAGCGGCTCAACGAGCTCGGCTACATCGTGCCCGGTCTCGGCGACGCGGGCGACCGGCTGTACGGCGTCGTCTGACCCGGGTCACGCCTGAGAGGGCTCACCACAGCCGGCCGGCTGCTCACAGTCCCTTGAGCGACTGCACCACCTTGGTCAGCGAGTCCTTCGCGTCACCGAACAGCAGCGTCGTCTTGGGGTCGTAGAGCAGCTCGTTCTCGATGCCGGAAAAGCCGGGGCGCATCGAGCGCTTGAGGAACACCACGGCCTTAGCGTCGCCGACGTGCAGGATCGGCATGCCGTAGATCGGGCTGCCGGGGCTGGAGTCGGCCGCCGGGTTGACCACGTCGTTGGCGCCGACGACCAGGGCGACGTCGGTCGAGGACAGCTCCGAGTTGGTCTCGTCCATCTCCTTGAGCTGGTCGTAGGGCACGTTGGCCTCGGCGAGCAGGACGTTCATGTGCCCGGGCATCCGGCCGGCGACGGGATGGATGCCGTAGACGACCTGCACACCCTTGTCCTGCAGTACGTCGACCAGCTCGTGGATCGTGTGCTGCGCCTGGGCGACCGCCAGGCCGTAGCCGGGCACGATGACCACCTTGCGCGCGTACGCGAGCAGGATCGCGACGTCTTCGGCGCCCGCGGAGCGGACCGGACGGGTGCTGACCTCGGTCGACCCTGCCGTCGACCCGCCCTTGAAGGCCCCAAAGAGGATGCTCACCGTCGACCGGCCCATCGCCGAGGCCATCATCCGGGTGAGGATCGTGCCCGACGCACCGACGAGGGTGCCCGCCACGAGCAGCAGCGTGTTGTCGAGCACGTAGCCGCTGGCCGCCACGGTCAGGCCGGTGAAGGCGTTGAGCAGCGAGATGACGATCGGCACGTCGGCGCCGCCGACGGGGAGCACGAACAGCACGCCGACCGCGAGGGCCACCAGGCCGAGCAGCACCAGCAGGCCGGCGTTGACGTCTCCCTCACGGGCGTCGACCACCACCCCGGCGGCGAGCCCCACGGCGACCACGATGCACGCGCCGAAGGCGACCGGCCCGCCCGGGAAGACGACCGGCCGGGTGGTCATCAGCTCCTGGAGCTTGGCGAAGGTGATGCACGAGCCGGAGAAGGAGACCGCGCCGACCAGCACGGTGAACGCTCCGGCGATCGCAGCCGTGGTCGACGCGCTCCCGGCGCCGGCGTTGAGCTCGAGGCCGGCCACCAGGGCGGCCGCCGCGCCGCCGACACCGTTGAACAGCGCGACCAGCTGCGGCATCTGGGTCATCGCGACCCGGCGCGCGGCTGGGACACCGACCGCCGTGCCCACCGCGATGGCGACCAGGATCGGACCCATGTGGTCGAGGTCCTCGGCGAGGAAGACCACCACGCAGGCGAGCAGCGCACCGGCCGCCCCGAGCCAGTTGCCCTGCCGCGCGGTCTTGGGCGAGGACAGTCCCTTGAGCGCGAGGATGAAGCAGACGGCGGCGACCAGGTACCCCAGCGCCTCCGTGGTGGGGCCGATGACGTTCACGCGTCGTCCTTGCGCCGCGCGTCGTGCCGGCCCCGGCCGAACATCTCGAGCATCCGGTCCGTGACGACGAAGCCGCCGACCATGTTGACGGTGGCGAGCACCACGGCGACCAGGCCGATCGTCACCGAGATGGCTCCGTCGGCATGACCGGTCACGATGACGGCGCCGACCAGGATCACGCCGTGGATCGCGTTGGCGCCGGACATCAGCGGCGTGTGCAGGACCGACGACACCTTGGAGACGACCTCGAAGCCGACGAACACCGAGAGCACGAAGAAGGTCAGCAGCGTCACGCCGTCGGTCATGAGTCTCCTCGGGTGACGCAGGAGGCGGCCAGGATCTCGTCGTCGAAGTCCGGCTCGACCGCGCCGTCGTGGGTCATCAGCAGCAGCAGGTTGACGACGTTGCGCCCGTAGAGCTGGCTGGCGTGCACCGGCATCGACGACGGCACGTCGCGCCCGCCCCACACGGTCACGCCACGGTGCACCACCTCGTCACCCGCGACAGTCAGCTCGCAGTTGCCGCCGCTCTCCGCGGCCAGGTCGACGACGACCGAGCCCGGCCGCATCGTCTCGACCATCGCCGTCGTCAGCAGCAGCGGAGCCGACCGTCCGGGCACGGCTGCGGTGGTGATGACCGCATCGCTGGCCGCGACGTACGGCGTCAGCAGCTCCTGCTGCCGGGCCGCGCGGTCCTCGGCCATCTCGCGCGCGTAGCCGCCCGACCCCTCGAGCGACTCCAGCCCGAGGTCCAGGAAGGTCGCCCCCATCGAGCGCACCTCGTCGGCCGACGACGCGCGGACGTCGTACGCCTCGACGACGGCACCCAGCCGGCGCGCGGTCGCGATCGCCTGCAGCCCGGCCACTCCGGCGCCGAGGACGAGGACCTTCGCCGGCGGCACGGTGCCGGCCGCGGTCATGAAGAGGGGGAAGAAGCGCGGCAGCTTCTCAGCTGCGACCAGGGCCGCCCGGTAGCCGCCGACCAGTGCCTGTGAGGACAGCGCGTCCATCGACTGCGCACGCGAGATCCGGGGCACCAGCTCCATCGCGAAGGCCAGCACGTCGTTGCCACGCAGGGTCGCGACCAAGTCGGGCTCGGCGGACACGGGCAGGAAGCCGATGGTCACCGCACCCGGCCGTAGCGTCTGCGCCTGTTCGACGGTCAGCGGGGACACCGTCAGCACCACGTCGCTGGTCGCAAGCACGCCGGGCACGACGTCAGCGCCGGCCGCGCGGTAGTCGTCGTCGGTGGCGAACGCGTGCAGCCCGGCCCCCGACTCGACGGCCACCTCGAGGCCGGCACCGGTCAGCTTGGCGACCGCGTCGGGCACCAGCGCGACACGGTGTTCGCCGTCACGCCGCTCGGCGACGACGCCGACCTTCGTGCGAGCAGTGGTCACGAGGGGTCAACCTAGGGGAAGGACCGCCGGATCCGTGCGAGGGGCACGACACTTGGTGCCCATGACCCCCCGGACCCTCTCCGTCGCGCAGGTCACCGCGGACAACGTCGAGGCGGTCCTCGCGGTCGCCCCGCGTCCCGAGCAGCTACGGCACGTCAACCCCGTCGCGTGGTACGTCGCCATGGCGGCCTACCGGGGCGTCTGGCAGCCGGTCGCTCTGGTGGGCGACGACGGTGAGGTCGTCGGCTTCGCGCAGTGGGCGTGGGACGACTCGGACTCGACCTACACGCTGGGTGGCGTCGTGCTCGACGCCCGCCACCAGGGTCGCGGCCTGGGGCGCGCGGTGCTCGACGCGCTCGTGGCGCACGTCCGCGCGCAGCCCCGGCCCGGGTCGGTCGTTCTGACGGTGCACGACGACAACGAGCGCGCCCGGGGGCTCTACCGTCGCTACGGCTTCGTCGAGACCGGCGAGGTGCTCGACGGCGAGCTCGTCATGGTGCTGCCCGACCGTTGATCCGGCTCACGCATGCCGACGGCCGGGGTGGTGTCGTCACCACCCCGGCCTCTTGTCGGGAACCGCGTGTCAGTGCGCTGTGCGGAAGGGGGAGCACCCCGCTCCGCTGCGCTCAGCGGCCAAGGCCCCGAGCGCGGCGCGCCCGACGGGCGACGCGCAGCCGCTCGATCTCGATCGCGCGCATCACGTCCTGGCTGAGTGCAGACATGGTGCTCTCCTCCTCCCGGTGCATCGGTGCTCGTGCTGTCGTGGTGCTTCGGTCCTGTCCAGCGGCCCCCTCAGGCTGCTGGACCTACCGTGCCCGGGGCCGCTTGCAGACTTCTTGCAGCCCGCTGTCAGCCGCTCAGAGCACGGCCAGCACGGCCTGCGCCGCCCGCCGGCCGGACACCAGGGCGCCCTGGATGGACGAGGTGTCCCGGTGGTCGCCGCACACGTAGACCCCGTCGACCAGCACCGGCCGCTGGAAGGGGTGCGGCGCCGTCATCGCCGGCAGCGCCTGCGGCAGGACGTACGTCGCGAGGTGCTCCCACGCGCCGGTGCCCGTCCGGTACAGCTCGGCCAGCCGGGCCCGGACGGCCGCCTCGGCGCCCTCGTGCGCGCCCAGCAGCGACGTGGACACCAGGGCGCGGCCGTCGCCGGGCCCGTAGCTCGGTGCGGCGGCCGTCAGCACGACGGTGTTGACGACCGGCGAGTCGCGGTCGGCGTCGAGCAGCAGCGTCGGCTCTCCGAGCGGGTCGTTGGGCGCCGCGTGGTAGACCGTCGTGACCGCTCGCCAGGCCGGCGGCGTGACACCGGGCACCAGGGCACCCGCAGACGTCGCGTCGGTGGCACAGACGACCGCCCGGGCGGTCACCTGCCCGGCCGCTGTGGTCACCCCCTCGGCCTCCAGCGCGGTCACCGTGCATCTCAGGTGCACCGCTCCGGCCGGCAGCCGCGCCGCCAGCTGGTCGGGCAGCCGCTGCATGCCGAGCGACGGGACGGTCGACCGCCCGCGGACGAACATCCGCAGCATCAGGTCGAGGAACCGGCTCGAGGTCACCAGGTCTTCCTCGAGGAAGACGCCGGAGAAGAACGGCCGGAAGAAGTCGTCGACGATCCGGTCGGAGAAGCCGCGCTCGCGCAGCCGGTCACGGGCTGCGACGTCGTCCGCGCCGACCAGCCGCCGGCCGTCGCCGGTGGCGACCCGGGCCGCCGTGGACGCCAGGAGCGCCCGGTCGCGCAGCGTCCCGAGGTCGGCACGGGCCGTCGCCAGCGCGCCGAGCGGGTCGCGCCTCGGGTCGGCCAGCCGCCGGCGGACGCCGTCACGGTGGACGAGCGCGCCCCGCGTGAGCTCGCGCAGGTCCAGCACGGCGAGGTCGATCTCCCGGGCGAGTGCCGGGTAGCCGGTGTTGAGCACCTGGAATCCCCGGTCCAGCCGCCACCCGTCGACGACGTCGGTGCGGACCCGGCCGCCGACCCCGTCAGCGGCGTCGAGCAGCTGCACGTCCAGCCCCGCCCCGGCGAGGCGTCGGGCCGCGACCAGCCCTGCCAGGCCGGCGCCGACGACGACCACGTCGCAGGAGGCGGGCAGCGGCTCGGTCACGGCTGCCCCCTTCCGCCTCCGTTGGCTCGGTGCTCGTCGAGACCTCGCGTGGGCACCTCGCGAGCGCCTCCTTCGCGATCATGCCCGAGCGGACCGGGCGTTTGCGCCTCGGGGGTCGGGGCAGCGGAGAGGCGGTCCGAGGAGAGGAGCGCGTGTGCGGGTCGTGCTGACGGGTGCGAGCGGCAACGTGGGCACCGCGCTGCTCCGGCGCCTGGCCGCCGACCGCCCCTACTGGTCGGTCGTGGGCCTGTGCCGCCGACCACCGACAGGCGGCGAGCCCGCCTACGACCGCGTCGAGTGGGTCCGGGCCGACCTCTCCGAGCCGGCCGCAGAGCGGGTACTGCGGGAGACTCTCTCCGGAGCGGACGCGGTCGTGCACGCCGCCTGGCTGATCCAGCCGTCGCGCGACCGGGCGCTCCTCGAGCGGACCAACGTGGGCGGCTCACGCCGGGTCGTCGACGCGGCCGCGGCAGCCGGCGTCCGACACCTCGTGCACCTGTCGTCCGTCGGCACCTACAGCCGCGGCTCGAAGGACCGTGCCGTGGGCGAGGACTGGCCCACGGAGGGCATCCCGACATCCGACTACTCCCGGCACAAGGCTGCCGTCGAACGTCTGCTGGACCAGGTGGATGCCGCAGCGGGCGGCCCGGTGGTCAGCCGGGTCCGCCCCGGCCTCGTCTTCCAGCGGGACGCGGCCAGCGAGATCGCGCGCTACTTCCTGGGGCCGTTCGTGCCCCGGCGCCTGGTCGGTGCGCATCGCGCGCCGGTCCTCCCGGTGCCGCCCCGGGCGACGTTCCAGGCCGTGCACGCCGACGACCTGGCCGATGCGCTGGTGCGGGTGCTGGACGCGCGGCTCGACGGCGCTGTCAACGTCGCCGGCGACCCGGTGATGACCCCGCGTGAGCTGGCCACGGTGTTCGCCGCCCGATGGGTGCCGGTCCCCGGTCCTGTCGTGCGGGCCGCCGCCGCCCTCAGCTACCGCCTCCACCTGCAGCCGACCAGCCCCGGCTGGGTGGACCTTGCTCTCGGGGTGCCGGTCATGTCGACGCGGCGGGTCCGCGAAGAGCTCGGCTGGCGACCGGCACACGACGTGCGGGCCACGGTCGCCGCACTGCTCGAAGGGATGGCCGAGGGCGCGGGCACGACGAGCCCGGCCATGGTCCCCGGCCGCTGAGTCGCTGACCGCTGAGTCGCTAACCGCTGAGTCGCTGACCGCTGACGTCCGGGCGGCCGTAGACGCTCTGCCGGCCTCGTCCGCTCACGGCCACGGATGCTACGTGTCGGCGTCCGCTGGCACGGTGGGCCCATGACGGATGACCGGCCCACGACGGACGCACGCCACCCGGCCGAGGTGGTCACCGGCATGGTCGACCACGTGCTCGAGCTGGCGGCCACCTGGCCGCGCTGGGACGGCCGACCCGCGGTCGTCCCGGTCGACGGCGAGGACCCCCGCACCTACACCCCGCACAAGGCGATACGACGGGTGGCCGACCACCTGCTCGACCACCTGGCCGAGCTCGACGCGCGCCGAGCCGGGGCGCCGACGCTGCCGGACGAGTGGCACGGCTCGATGGTCACCACGCCCGCCGACCTGGCCGCGTTCACCTCCGACGACCTCGACGAGGCGGCGTCCCGGCTGCGGCGGCTCGCCCAGCTGTGGGAGGTCCGGCTGCGGGCTTTCGACGACAGCGCGCTCGACGCCGCCGACGGTGCCGGCTGGAGCGCCCGCGAGCTGGCGTTCCACGTGGCCGGGTCGTCCTTCTACGCGGACTCGGTCGGTCGGCTGTGACGGCGAGCGGCCGTCAGGCCGGCTCCGCCGCCGTGGCGCCGGTGAACTGCGCCTGGTAGAGGGCCGAGTAGGCACCGCCGCGGGCGAGCAGTCCCTCGTGCGTGCCCTGCTCCACGATCGCACCGTCCTCCATGACAAGGATCAGGTCGGCGTCGCGGACGGTGGACAGCCGGTGCGCGATGACGAAGCTGGTGCGGTCCGAGCGCAGCGCGGCCGTCGCGTGCTGCACGTGCACCTCGGTGCGGGTGTCGACCGAGCTGGTCGCCTCGTCGAGGATCAGCAGCGACGGCTCGGCCAGGAAGGCGCGGGCGATGGTCACCAGCTGACGCTCGCCCGCGCTGATGTTGCTTCCCTCGTCGTCGATGACGGTGTCGTAGCCGTCGGGCAGGGCGTGCACGAACCGGTCGACGTAGGCGCCCCGCGCGGCCGCCATGACCTCGTCCTCGGTCGCTCCCGGCCGGCCGTAGGCGATGTTGTCGCGGATCGTGCCGTTGAACAGCCAGGTGTCCTGCAGCACCATGCCGATCCGGCCGCGCAGGTCGTCGCGGCGCAGCCGCGCGATGTCGTGGCCGTCGAGAGTGATCCGGCCGCCGTCGAGCTCGTAGAACCGCATGACGAGGTTGACCAGCGTCGTCTTGCCCGCACCGGTCGGCCCGACGATGGCGACCAGCCGCCCCGGCTCGACCACCAGCGACAGGTCCTCGATGAGGGGCACGTCGGGCTGGTACCGGAAGGACACGTGCTCGAAGGCGACCAGGCCGTGGGTCTCCTTCTCGAGCGACTCGGCGTCGTGGCCGTCGGGCTCCTGCTCGTCGGCGTCGAGGAGGTCGAACACGCGCTCCGCCGAGGCGACTCCGGACTGCAGGATGTTCGACACCGAAGCGACCATCGTCAGCGGCTGGCTGAACTGGCGGGAGTACTGGACGAAGGCCTGCACCTCGCCGAGGCTCATGCTGCCCGACGCCACCCGCAGCCCGCCGGCGACCGCCACCAGCAGGTAGTTCAGGTTCCCGATGAACGTGATCGCCGGCAGGATGAGGCCGCTGAGGAACTGGGCGCCGAGGCCCGCCCGGTAGAGCTCCTCGTTGCGCTCGCGGAAGACCTCCTCGGCCTCGTCCTGCCGACCGAAGACGCGCACCACGGCGTGGCCGGTGAAGCTCTCCTCGATGTGCGCGTTGAGCCGCCCGGTGTGTGCCCACTGCTGGACGAACAGGGGCTGCGACCTCTTGGCTACCAACCGGGTCACCACCACCGACAGCGGCACCGAGACCAGGGCGATGAGAGCCAGCAGCGGCGAGATGATGACCATCATGGTGAGGACGCCGAGCAGCGTGAGCAGGGCGTTGAGCATCTGGCTGAACGTCTGCTGCATCGTCTGCTGCACGTTGTCGATGTCGTTGGTGACCCGGCTGAGCAGCTCGCCCCGCGGCTGGGTGTCGAAGTAGCGCAGCGGCAGCCGGTGCAGCTTGTCCTCGACCTCCGACCGCAGCTGGTAGGTCGCCCGCTGCACCACTCCGGCGAGGACCAGCCCCTGGGCCAGCATCAGCAGCGAGGCGACGGCGTACAGCCCGAGGGCGAACATCAAGGTGTTCGCGAGCGCACCGGTGTCGATGCCCTGCCCGGGGGTCACCGTCATCCCGGAGAGCAGGTCGGCGAGGCCGCCCTCCCCACGGGCCCGCAGCGCCGTCTCCGCCTGGGCCTGGGTGATGCCCGACGGCAGCTGCCGGCCGATGACGCCGGCGAAGATCAGGTCCGTCGCCCGGCCCAGGATCCGGGGGCCGACGACCGCGCAGCCGACGCTGCCGACGGTGAGCGCCACCACCATGCCGACCCGTGCCCGGTCCGGGCCGAGGCGCCTCAGCAGACGGCGGGCAGAGGGCCAGAAGTCCATCGACTTCTCGGCGGGCATCCCTGCATTGACGAGCATCGCCCCCGGACCGCGCGCGGCGGGCGGCGCCGCCGGGCGCGGCGGCGCCGAGGGCGGGGTGCTCACGCCACCGCCCCGGCCGGCTGCTGAGACTCGACGATCTCGGCGTAGGCGGGACACCGTTCGAGCAGCTCGGCGTGCGTGCCCAGGCCGACGACGGCGCCGTCGTCGAGCACGACGATCTGGTCGGCGTCGACCACCGTCGACACCCGCTGCGCCACCACGACGACGGTGGCCGCCCGGGTCAGCGGCCGCAGCGCCGCCCTCAGCCGGGCGTCGGTGCCGAGGTCCAGCGCAGAGAACGAGTCGTCGAACAGGTAGACCTGCGGTGCGCGCACGAGCGCGCGGGCGATGGCCAGCCGCTGGCGTTGCCCACCCGAGAAGTTCGTGCCGCCCTGGGCGACCGGCGCGTCGAGGCTCTCCGGCAGCGCGGCGACGAAGTCCGCGGCCTGCGCGACCCGCAGGGCCTCCCACAGCTCCTCGTCGTCGGCCTCCGGGCGGCCGTAGCGCAGGTTGCCGGCCACCGTCCCGGTGAAGAGGTACGAGGTCTGCGGGACCAGGCCGACCACCTGGTGCAGGACGGCCGGGTCCAGCTCGCGCACGTCGACCCCGCCCACGAGCACGCTGCCGCCGGTGACGTCGATCAGCCGCGGCAGCAGAGACACCAGGGTGCTCTTGCCCGAGCCGGTCCCCCCGACCACGGCGGTCACCTGGCCCGGCCCCGACCGGAAGCTGACGTCAGTCAGGACCGGCGCCTCGGCACCGGGGTAGGTGAAGGAGGCGGCGCGCAGCTCCAGGGTCGCCGGCTCCCGGACGTCCGTGACCGGCGTGGTCGGCGGGACGACCGACGAGTCGGTGTCGAGCACCTCTCCGATCCGCTCCGCACACACGGCGGCCCGCGGCACCAGGACGAGCATGAACGTCGCCTGCATGATCGACATGAGGATCTGCATCAGGTAGCTGAGGAAGGCGGTCAGCGACCCCACCTGCATCTGCCCGCTCTCGACCCGGTCGGCCCCGAACCACAGGACCGCGACGCTCGAGACGTTGAGCACCAGCAGGACCACCGGGAACATGAACGCAAGCAGGCGCCCGGCTCGCAGCGCGACGTCGGTCAGCTGGGTGTTGGCGGCGCCGAAGCGCTCCCGCTCGGCCGGCTCGCGCACGAAGGCACGAACCACCCGGATGCCGGCGATCTGCTCGCGCAGCACCCGGTTGACGCCGTCGATGAGCTTCTGGATCTGCCGGAACAGCGGGACCATCCGGCTGACGACGACGCCGATGGAGGCGACCAGCACGGCGACGCTGACGACGATCAGCCACGACAGGCCGAGGTCCTCGCGCAGGGCCATGAAGATGCCGCCCACGCACATGATCGGGGCCGACACCATGACGGTGCAGGTGAGCAGGACGAGCATCTGCACCTGCTGCACGTCGTTGGTCGTGCGGGTGATCAAGGACGGCGCGCCGAAGCCGTTGACCTCCCGCGCGGAGAAGGTGCCGACGCGCTGGAAGACCGCCGCCCGGACGTCCCGCCCGAAGCCGAGCGCGGTGCGCGCGCCGAACCACACGGCCGCGACCGTCGCGGCCACTTGCACCAGCGTCACGGCGAGCATGACCACGCCGACCCGCACGATGTAGGAGGTGTCGGCCTTGGCGACCCCGTTGTCGATGATGTCGGCGTTCAGGCTCGGCAGGTAGAGCATCGCGAGCGTCCCGACCAGCTGCAGGACTACGACGGCGCGGATGGGCGAGCGGTACGGCGCGAGGTACTCGCGCAGGACCCGGACCAGCACCGGCAGAACCCCTCTCCCCGACGACCTGTCCAACCTTGCCACTGCGGCCTGACGACCGCCGCTATTGCAAACAACTTGCAATTGCGGGGAGTCCGCTACAGGATCGAGGCATGCACGTACCCGACGGATTCATCGACGCGCCCGTCTCGGTCGGGGCAGGGGTGCTGGCTGCGGCAGGAGTGGCGGTCTGCCTGCGCGGCGCCCGGCGCGAGCTCGACGACCGCACTGCGCCGTTGGCCGGGCTGGTGGCCGCCTTCGTCTTCGCGGTGCAGATGCTGAACTTCCCGGTCGCGGCGGGGACGTCCGGGCACCTGCTCGGCGGTGCACTGGCGGCGATCCTCGTCGGCCCTTACACCGGGGCCCTGTGCGTGGCCGTCGTCCTGCTCGTGCAGTCGCTGCTCTTCGCCGACGGCGGTCTGACCGCGCTGGGGGTCAACGTCGTCGACATGTCGCTGGTCACCGTCGTCGTCGGCTGGTTCGTCTTCCGCGCCCTGATCAAGGCGCTGCCGTACAGCAAGCGCGCCGTCACGGCGTCCGCCTTCGTCGCCGCCCTCGTCTCGGTGCCGGTGTCCGCCCTGGCATTCGTCGGGTTCTATGCGATCGGCGGCACCACCGACGTGTCGCTGGCCGCGGTCACCACGGCGATGGTCGGCGTCCACGTCCTGATCGGGCTCGGGGAGGCGGTCATCACCGCGCTCACGGTGGGCAGCGTCGTCGCGGTCCGGCCCGACCTGGTGGCGGGCGTGCGCGACCGGCTGCCCACGCTCGACCTGCGCCGCCCGGCCGTCGCGGCCGCGGCACCGGCGCCCCGGAGCGGAGCGTGAGCCGCCGCGCCCTGGTGCTGGTGGGTCTGCTGTTGGCGGTCGTGCTCGCCGGCGGGGCGAGCTACTGGGCCAGCAGCGCACCCGACGGGCTGAACAAGGTCGCGGCCGACCAGGGCCTCGACAAGGGCGCCAAGGACCACCAGCTCGACGACTCGCCGCTCGCCGCCTACGAGACGGACGGCGTCGGCGACGGCCGGCTCTCGGGGGGCCTCGCGGGTGTCGTGGGCGTGGCGGTCACCTTCCTGCTGGTCGGTGGGCTGGTGTGGGGCGTACGTCGTCGCAACGCCTCGACGGACGCCACCGACGCGCCCGACACGGCCACCGACGGCCGCGACAGCGACGACGACCGGGAGCCGGCGCGCCCGTGAGCGACGGCCACGCGCACGCTCTGTACCTGCCGCGGGACACCGTGGTCCACCGGCTGCCGCCGCAGTGCAAGCTGGTCGCCGTCCTGTCCTTCGTCGTGGTCGTGGTGGCCACGCCGAGGGACGCCTTCTGGGCGTTCGGGGTCTATGCGGTGCTGCTCGTCGCGGTCGCCGCCGTGGCGCGGGTCCCGGCGCCGACCGTCCTGCGGCGGATGGTCGTCGAGGTGCCGTTCGTGCTCTTCGCCGTCCTGCTCCCGTTCGTCGCGCACGGGCCGCGGGTCGAGGTGCTCGGGCTGTCGCTGAGCGAGTCGGGCCTTCTCGGTGCCTGGAACGTGCTCGCCAAGGCCACCCTCGGCGTCGTCGCCTCGATCCTGCTGGCCGCGACCACCGAGCCGCGCACCCTGCTGCTCGGCATCGAACGGCTCCGGCTGCCCCCGCTGATGGTGCAGATCATGTCGTTCATGCTGCGCTACACCGACGTCGTCGGCGCCGAGATGGCTCGGATGCGGGTGGCTCGCGAGTCGCGAGGCTTCCGCGGCCGCGACATCCGGCAGGCCAAGGTCGTCGCGCACTCCGCGGGCGCGCTCTTCATCCGCTCCTACGAGCGCGGCGAGCGGGTGCACCTCGCCATGTTGAGCCGGGGCTACACCGGCACGATGCCGGCGATCCACGACATCGGCGCCGACCGCGGGCAGTGGGCCACCGCCGCCGCCCTGCCGGCGCTGGCGGTGCTGGTGTCGGTGGCCGCGTGGACGGTGGGAGGGTGACCGCCGTGGACCACGACCGCTCCGCCGTCCCGCCGTCGCTGGCGGTGCGCGACCTGGCCTTCGCCTACCCGGACGGCCACCAGGCGCTGTTCGGGGTCGACCTGACCCTGCAGCCGCGGGAGCGGGTCGCCCTCCTCGGCCCCAACGGCGCCGGCAAGACGACGTTGGTCATGCACCTCAACGGCATCCTGAAGCCCGGTCACGGCACCGTCGAGGTCGCGGGGCTGCCCGTCGAGCCGGACAGCTACCAGGAGGTCCGGCGCCGGGTCGGCATCGTCTTCCAGGACCCCGACGACCAGCTCTTCATGCCGACCGTCCACGAGGACGTGGCGTTCGGCCCGGCCAACCTCGGGCTGCGCGGCAACGAGCTCGACGAGCGGGTCGACGAGGCGCTCGACTCGGTCGGGATGCTCCACTTCCGCGACCGCCCGCCGCACCACCTGTCCTACGGCCAGCGGCGGCGGGTCGCCGTCGCCACCGTCCTGGCGATGCGCCCGGAGATCCTCGTCCTCGACGAGCCGTCCAGCAACCTCGACCCGGCCAGCCGCCGCGAGCTCGCCGAGATCCTGCTCCGGCTCGAGATCACCACGCTGATGGTGACCCATGACCTGCCGTACGCCCTCGAGCTGTGCCCGCGCGCGGTGATCCTGGCCGAGGGATCGATCGTCGCCGACGGCGCGACTCTTGACGTGCTCTGCGACGAGGACCTGCTCCGGGCGCACCGGCTCGAGCTGCCCTTCGGCTTCGACCCGCACCACGTCGCGCTGACCTGACCGGCTGCCTCTGTCTCAGCCGCGCGCCATCGCGTCGACGCAGACCGTGATCGCCAGGATGAGCGGGGCGTCTTGGCCCGCAGCCATCTGGACGCCGTAGGAGTCGCGGACGCGGAACCACTTCTTCGACACCGTCGCCACGGTGTCGCCGTCTCTTTCGATCTCGTACTCGTGGTCGACGACGTTGCCGTGAGCCTTGAGGTCCGGCGCGCCGTCGACCTCGATGATGTAGTGGTCGCGGATGCCCAAGAGGCGCTTGTGCACCGTCGCCTTCGTGCTGCCGTGCTCGATCGTCATCTTGTCGCGCACGCTGAGCTTCTTCTCCTGGATCTTCGACACCTCGTTGCCGTTCGTGTCCTCGAGGATGAAGGTGTCGCGCATCCGCAGAGCCTTGCCGTTCACCTTGTAGACCTTGGAGCCGCCCTCGTCCTCGATCCAGAAGTCGTCACCGATCGCCATCAGCTTCTGGCGCATCTGGAACTTGGGACCGTCAAGGCCCCGGTGGCGAAGCCCCATCGTCGTCTCCTCAGTCGCGCCCGCACCGCCCGGCGCGTTCATTCTTCGTCCGGCCCGCCGAGCGCGCCTCACCCTGGTCAGGTGATCAGGCGGCTCACCTGAGGCCGGGGGGTTGGTGCTCAGTCCTGCTTGAGGTGCTTGGTCGCGAACACCGCGGCCTGGGTGCGCCGCTCGAGGCCGAGCTTGGCGAGCAGGTTGGAGACGTAGTTCTTGATGGTCTTCTCGGCGAGGAACATCTGCTCGGCGATCTGCCGGTTGGTCAGCCCCTGCCCGATCAGCTCCAGCAGCCGGCGCTCCTGCTCGGTCAGCGGGGCGAGCGCGTCGTCGACCTCGGGGCCGCGACGCAGCCGGTCGAGGACCTGCTGGGTGACGGCCGGGTCCAGCAGCGACTGGCCCGAGGCCACCCGGCGCACCGCGTCGACCAGGTCGTTGCCGCGGATCTGCTTGAGCACGTAGCCCGAGGCGCCGGCCATGATGGCCGCGAACAGCGCCTCGTCGTCGTCGTACGACGTCAGGATCAGCGCCGACGTCCCGGGCTCGCGGGACCGGATCTCGCGGCACACGTCGATGCCGGAGCCGTCGGGCAGCCGGGCGTCGAGGACGGCCACGTCCGGCCGCAGGGCGGGGATGCGGCGGGTGGCCTCGGCGGCGCTGCCCGACTCCCCCACGACCTCGATGTCGCCGTCGCTCTCGAGCAGGTCCTTGAGCCCGCGACGGACCACCTCGTGGTCGTCCAGGAGGAACACCTTGATCCGCGTGGGGACCTCGTCAGGCTCGGCCATGACTCCTGTCTACCGTCCCACCGGCGTACGCGCACGCCGTACTCGCCGGTCGGGCTCCGCCGGGCCGGCCGCCACGAGGGCGCGCAGCAGGTCGACCGCGGTCACCAGGCCGGCCACCCGGCCGTCGTCGCCGATCACCGGCAGGGCGTCGGCCCGCTGCCGCAGCAGCGCCTGTGCGGCCTGGTGGACGGGGGTGTCGCGGTGGATGCTGGCCGCGCGTGCGGGGTCGCCGAGCAGCACCTGGCCGATCGTCGTGCGGCGCATCCGCAGCGCGTCCCCGACCCACTCGGCGGCCAGCAGCCGGTCCTCGAGAACCCCGACGACGGCGTCCGCCTCGTCGAGGACCACCAGGTGGCGCAGGCCGGTCGCGGTGAAGCGGTCCATCGCCCGCCACAGGGTGTCACCCGTCCGCACGACGACGGGCGGCGACGCCATGACGTCCGCGACGAGGGGGCCAGTGTCCTGCACGTCTCGACGCTAGGTCGCCCCCTCAGGACGCGGGACGGCCGACGGTCGTGCGGCCGGGGGACTTTGGTCCCGGGCCGACGAGGCTGGCGGCTCTTACCGGCCCTCAGCGGGCGGCGGTGTGCTGGGAGCAGAGCGAGACCGACTCGGCCGAGGAGGCAGCGATGAACAGGCCGGTGATCATCGGTTACGACGGCAGCGAGGGCGCAGGGACAGCCGTGGAGTGGGGAGCGGCGTACGCCGCCCGGCACGGTGCTCCCGCGCACGTGGTACGCGCGTTCGAGCCGCACATGTACGACGTCGGCCTGGCCGGCGGGTACGTCGCTGGGGACGTCGAGGCGCTGCGGGCGGCAGCCCGCGACCAGCTCGAGCGGCTGGCCGCCGAGGCGGTCGAGCGGCACCCGGGCCTGATGGTGACGACGTCTCTGGAGCGCGGCGTCGCCCAGGAGGTGCTGGTCCGCGAGTCGCTCAGGGCTCGCGCACTGATCCTGGGCTCGCGCGGCACCAGCTCGTTCTCCACCCTGCTGGCGGGGTCGACCACGATGCACGCCGCCACCCACGCGCACTGCACGGTCATCGCCGTGCCGGGGGAGATGGCGGTGCCGGTCGGCGGGCAGGTCGTGGTCGGCGTCGACGGCTCCGAGCTGTCGGAGGCCGCGGTGGCCTTCGCCTTCCAGGAGGCCGGCGAGACCGGCGCGCCGCTGGTCGCGGTGCACGCCTGGCTGGACCCGGCGGTGACGTCGGCGCTCGGCTCGGTCCTCCCACCGTTGGACGACCCGGTCCGGCACTCGGAGGGCCAGGACGTGCTGCTCGCCGAGTCGCTCGCGGGCTGGTCGGAGAAGTACCCCGACGTCGCCGTCACCCGCCGCGTCGTCCACTCGCACCCGGTCACCGCACTGGTCGACAGCGCGGCGGGAGCCCGGATGCTCGTCGTGGGCTCGCGCGGACACGGAGCGGTGCGCTCGCTGCTGCTCGGCTCGGTGAGCCACGGGCTGCTGCACCTGGCCCGGTGCCCGGTCGCGGTGGTCCGCCACCACAACTGAGGTCAGTGACGCTCGACCGGCACCGACCAGCGGACCGTCGTGCCACCGGCCGGCCGGGCCACGAGCTCGCACCGTCCGCCGGCTGATGCTGCGCGCTCGGCCATGTTGCGCAGCCCGCTCGTGCGCACGCCCTCGGGGATGCCGACCCCGTCGTCGGTCACGGTGAGCACGAGCTCGTCGCCGACCGCGAGGCTGACGTCGACCGACGACGCCTTCGCGTGCCGGGCCGCGTTGGACAGCGCCTCCCTCAGCACGGCCAGCAGGTGGGGGCGCACCTCGTCCGGCACGGCGCTGTCCACCGGGCCCTCGGTGTGCCAGGTCGGCCTGAAGCCGAGCACGACCGCGTGCTCCTCGAGGATGCTGCCGAGCTCGGTGCGCAGGTCCACCATCTTGCCTCGGCCGCTGCCCAGCTCGAAGATGGTGTGCCGGATCTCGCGGATGGTGACGTCGATGTCGTCGACCGCCGTGGTGATCCGGGTGGCGACCTCGGGCTTGGTGGCCATCCGGGCCGCGTTCTCCAAGGTCAGTCCGATCGCGAACAGCCGCTGGATGACGAGGTCGTGCAGGTCGCGGCCGATCCGGTCGCGGTCCTCGTAGACCGCGAGCCGGGCCCGGTCCTGGCGCGCGCTGGCCACCTGCAGCGCCAGGGCCGCCTGCTCGGCGAAGGTCGCCGGCAGCAGGACGTCGCCGGACAGCGTGGACTCGTCGCCCCTGGTCCAGGCCAGGGTGAGCACGCCGGTCAGGGACGCCTCGGCGCAGAGGGGAAGCGCTATCACCCGGGTGAGGTCGTCGCGGTCCAGCGGGGGCTCGCGGTCGGGCACCGCCGACGGGTCGTCGAGGACCACCTCCTCGCCCGTGCGCATGACTGCCGCAGCCACACCGGAGTCGGCCGGCAGGATCGCCCCGAGGCAGCCGCCGTCCACCTCGCCCGACACGACCTCGACGACCAGCCGGTCCGCGTCCTCGTCGACCAGCGCCACCGTCGACAGGTGGGCTCGGGAGACCTCACGCGCCCGGTCGGCCACCAGCTGCAGCACCTCCTCACGGCTGATGTCGCCGAGCAGGGCGGTGGTGATCTCGGCTGCCGCCTCGAGCCAGCGCTGGCGCCTGGCCGCCTCCTCGTAGAGCCGGGCGTTCTCGATGACCACGCCGGCCGCGGCGGCGAGCGCGACGGCCACCCGCTCGTCCTCCTCGGTGAAGCCGCCCTGCTTCTCGGTCAGGTAGAGGTTGCCGAACACGGTGTCCCGGATCCGCACCGGGACCCCGAGGAAGGTGCTCATCGGCGGGTGGTGCGGCGGGAAGCCGTGGCTGCGCGAGTCGTCCCCGATGACGTTGAGGCGCACGGGGTGCGGGTCGTCGATGATGGCGCCCAGCAGCCCGTGCCCGCGCGGCAGGTCGCCGATGGCCCGCCGCTCGTCGTCGGTCAGGCCCCAGGTCACGAACTCGCGCAGCCGCCGCTCCACCCCGAGGTCCGTCGTCGCGAGCACCCCCAGGGCGGCGTACCGTGCCCCGACGAGCTCGCTCGCCGTACGCACGATCCGCTCCAGGACGCTGGGCAGCGAGAGGTCGCCCGCCAGCGCGACGACCGCCTCGAGCAGCCCCTGCAGGCGGTCGCGGGCGTCCACGACCTCGCCGACCCGCCCGAGGACCGTCTGGAGGAGCTCGTCGAGGTCTTCTCCCGGCACCTGACACCTTTCCGCCACGCGGGGCGCGGGGTTCCCCCGGCCGTTGGTCTTCGCCAGGGTAGGCGGGTGCGCGTCCTCACGGTCAACACCGGCTCGAGCAGCGTCAAGCTGCGTGTCCTCGACGCCGACGACACCCCGCTCGCCACGGTCGACACCGTGCCCGACGACGTCGGCCCGGCGGTGACCGCGATGCTCGGAGACCAGCCGGTCGACGCGGTGGGTCACCGCGTGGTCCACGGCGGCCCGCACCACGTCGACCCGGAGGTCGTGGACGACGCGCTGCTGGCCGACCTGCGCGAGCTGGTGCCGCTGTCCCGGCTGCACCAGCCGGTGGCCGTCGCGGCGATCGAGGCCGTCCGCGCCGTCCGGCCCGACCTGACGGCCGTCGCCTGCTTCGACACGGCGTTCCACGCCGGCCTGCCGGAGAGCGCCCGGACGTACGCCGTCCCACAGGACTGGCGGGACCGCTTCGGGCTGCGCCGCTACGGCTTCCACGGCCTGTCGTACGCCGGGGCGAGCCGCCGGGCCGCAGAGCTGCTCGGGCGGGACGACGCCCGGCTCGTCGTCGCGCACCTGGGCTCCGGGGCGTCGCTCGCAGCCATCCACGGCAGCGACCCGGTCGACACGACGATGGGCTGGACGCCGCTGGAGGGCATCGTGATGGCCACCCGGTCCGGCAGCGTCGACCCGGGCGTCCTGCTCTGGCTGGTCGGCCAGGGTCACCTGAGCGCGGACGAGGTGCTCGACGGCATCGACCGCGAGGGCGGCCTGCTCGCGCTCGCGGGCACGAAGGACATGCGCGAGGTGCTCGAACGGTCGTCGGCCGGCGACCCGCGCGCCGTCCTCGCCCTCGAGGTCTACCTGTACCGCCTGGTCGCCGGTCTCGCGGCCATGACCGCCGCGCTCGGCGGCATCGACGCCCTGGTGTTCACCGGCGGCATCGGCGAGCGGTCCGCGGAGCTGCGGCGCCGGGCGGTCGCCGGGCTCGCCTTCCTCGCGATCGACATCGACGGCGGCGCCAACGAGCGGCTCGCCGCCCTCGACGGCGGCGGCGCCGAGATCACCGGCGCGGGCTCCCGGGCCCGCGTGCTGGTCATCGCGGCCCGCGAGGACGTCGAGATCGCCCGCGGGGTCCGCGCTGCGCTCTCCGGTCGCAGCTGAGCTGCCGACGCGGGCCGGACAGAGGCCTTCGGACCCGCGCCGGACCGGCCGTTCGACCCTGCTCAGGGTGCCGTCGCGGCCTAAGGCTGAGGGGGACCGGTTGGAGGACGACATGAGGGTTCTGGTGACGTACGCGTCCAAGCACGCCGCCACCGCGGGCATCGCCAAGGCGCTCGGCACCGTGCTGCGCGAGGAGAGCGACCACGGGCTGGACGTCGACGTCTTCCCGGTCGACGAGGTCGCCGGCGTCGAGGACTACGACGCGGTCGTCATCGGCAGCGCGGTCTACATGGGCCGGTGGATGGAGACCGCCCGCGGCCTGGTGCGCCGCAACGAGAAGGCCCTGCGCGGCCGCCCGGTCTGGCTGTTCTCGAGCGGCCCGCTGGGCGAGCCGGCGGTGCCCGCCCAGGACGCGGCCGACGCGACCGACCTGGCCGAGAAGCTCGGCGCCCGCGCGCACCGCACGTTCGCCGGCAGCCTGCGTCGCGCCGAGCTGGGCCGCGGCGAGCGCCTCGCCGTCCGCCTGGTCAACGCGCCCGAGGGCGACTACCGCGACTGGCTGGACATCCGGCACTGGGGCGAGGAGATCGCCGACGCGCTCACCGCACCCGTCGAGGTCTGACGCGGCGGGTTCTCCCATCGGCTGATCGTCCGCGCTGCTGTCCGGGTTTGTGTCCAGGGTGAGTTCTAGCGTTTCCGACATGGACGACCCCGACCTTGACGGACCACCCGCGGACCGATCTCCCGTCCAGCCGCCACCCGACGATTCGTCAGCCGACGACCCGTTCGCGGGCGTGGAGAGCGCAGAGCTGGCCGACCGGCTGAGCACGGTCGCGGCCACCGTGGCGGTGGCGGAGTGTGAGTTCCTGGACCTGCTGGGCGAGTTCGACGCCCGAGAGGGCTGGGCCGAGTCGGGTGGTCTGCGGTCCACGGCGCACTGGCTGTCCTGGCGGGTCGGATACCGGCTCGGGGTGGCACGGGAGAAGGTGCGGGTGGCCAGGGCGCTGCGCCGACTGCCGCTGCTGCGGGCGACGTTCGCTCAGGGCCGGCTGTCCTACTGCAAGGTGCGCGCGGTCTCCCGGGTCGCCACGGCGGAGACCGAGACCGAGCTGGTCCAGATCGCGCTGGGCGCGACCGGCGCCCAGCTCGAGACCGTGGTCCGCACCTGGCGGCGCACCCTCCTCGGCGAGAGCGGCGCCGCCTCGCACGCCACCCGGCGCGTGCGGCGCCGGGTCGAAGAGGATGGCTCTGTCGTCTTCACGATCCGACTCACAGCCACCGAGGCACCGCTCCTCGACAGCGCGATGGACCTGGGTTGCCGAATCCTGCTGGACGAGAACGGCAACCTCGTCGAGACCCCTGAGGAGCAGCTGCTCGCCGACGAGCTCACCGACGACCCGCCTGCCGTGCGCGCCGAGGCCGACGCCGTGGTCCTCCTCGCGGAGTCCTTCCTGGCTGCCGCACCCCGAGGCGAGGCCGGTGACCGACACCTCGTGGTCGTCCACGCCGACCTGGAGGCCGTCGCCACCGCAGCGGCCGACGAGACGGCTCGCGCCGACCGCGCCGCCGGTCAGCGCCCTGCGCTGCCAATGGCCAGCGGCACCGACGATTCCGCGGAAACGCATGCCGCCGCCACCGACGCGAGCGTTTCCGCGGAAACGCCCGCATCCCGGGGCGCCGACTCCTGCGGTGGGCCGCTGCGCCCGGGGGAACCGGTCCACCAGGCAGCTGTGCCCCGTCGCGGCCCTACCGCCTGGGTCGACGCGGCCAACGGCACTGGCGGCGGCCAGCCGATCTCGCCCAGCACCGTGCTCCGGCTGCTGTGCGGGGCTCCGGCCCAGCTGCTAGTGCGCGCCACCGACGGGCACACCTTGGACCTGGGCCGCACCCGCCGCCACGCCGACCGCCGACAGCGCCGGGTGCTTCGGCTGCGCGACGGTGGCCGCTGCCGGTTCCCCGGCTGCACCAGCAAGGCCCGGCTGGTCCCGCACCACACCCACTGGTGGTCCCGCGGGGGGCGTACTGACCTGGACCTGCTGGTGTCCCTCTGCCCCGCCCACCACCTCGCGGTCCACGAGCTCGGCTACATCGTCCGCGCCTTGGGCCGCGGCAGGTTCGCGTGGCGCCAGCCCGACGGCACCGAGATCCCCACTGTCCCGGAGGTAGGCGCGGGCGCCGGTTTCGAGGGCTCCCAGCGCGCGCCGTCCGGTCACCGACGGTCCCGCACCGACCCGCCCTCGCTGCAGCCCACCTGGGGCGGCGAGCACCTCGACCTCGACCACCTCCTGACCGGGTGGGCCGCCAACCTGCTCAACGCCGCCGGCCACCGCCTTCCCGACCTGCGCGGTGATCAGCTCGACGTCGCCCTGCGTGAAGCCGCCGGCGTCTCCCCCGCCGCCTGACCAACCTGGCATCCGCACCGGGGCGCGCCCGCTTGAAAGCGCGGGGCGGGACAGCAGCCGGTGCACGGGCCGGCTGACCTGGATCGTAGTCTCCGGTGCGTGCCGACCGACGACGCCTTCGCGGACGTGCTCGCGGCCAACGAGCGGTTCGCCGACGGGTTCGCGCTCTCCGCGCTGCCCGGCACCGCCGCCCGCGGGTTGGCCGTGCTGACCTGCATGGACTCGCGCATCGACCCGTTGCGGATGCT
>DATHAP010000044.1 GCA_035489715.1 Actinomycetes bacterium | reverse complement strand
CCGGCGGCTACGTCACCTACCGCGGCCGCCACTTCCACGTCGACTCGGCCAAGCTGTGGGACCTGCCCGACGAGCTGCCGCCGATCGGCGTCGCAGTCTCGGGCAAGCAGTCCTGCGAGCTCGCCGGCGAGCTCGCCGACGTGATGGTGGCCGTCGAGCCGGAGGCCGAGCTGGTCCAGCAGTTCGAGGCCGCCGGTGGCAGGGGCAAGCCGAAGGTCGGCCAGCTGCCTATCTGCTTCGACCGTGACCGCGACGCCGCGGTGGCCCGGGCGCACGACCAGTTCCGCTGGTTCGGCGGCGGCTGGAAGGTGAACGCCGAGCTGCCGGGCACCGCGGCCTTCGACGCGGCCTCGCAGTTCGTCACCCCCGACGACGTGGCGCAGTCCATCCCCTGCGGTGACGACCCCACTGCCATCGCCGAGGCGCTCAAGCCCTTCGCCGACGCCGGCTTCACCGAGGTGGCGCTGGTGCAGGTCGGTGGCGGGCACCAGGGCGAGTTCCTCGACTTCGCCGAGAAGGAGCTGTTCCCGCACCTGCGCGACGCCTGACCTCAGGACGGCGGGACGACGAAGGCCGCCACCCCGGAGGGTGGCGGCCTTCCTGTCGTACGTCGCGCGGGCCGGTCAGTCGCTCCCGCGCAGGATGGCGATCAGCCGGAGGAACTCGATGTAGAGCCACACCAGGGTGACGACCAGACCGAACGCGGCGAGCCACGAGTAGCGCTGGGGGAGGCCGTTCTTGACGCCCTGCTCGGCGAAGTCGAAGTCGAGGATCAGCATCGCGGCGGCGATCGTGATCGCGATCAGGCCGATACCGATGCCCATCCAGCCGCTGCGCAGACTGTCGCCGGTGAAGAGGACCACCCCGAGGTTGACCAGGCAGAAGACCAGGTAGCCGCCCATCGCGATGAGCACGCCGCGCTGGAACTTCGGCGTCGCGCGCACCCGGCCGCTCTTGTAGGCCCACAGGGCGACCGCGAAGACCGCCAGCGTGCCGAGCACCGCCTGGCCGACGATGCCGTCGTAGAAGTCCTCGTAGAGCGCGCTGATGCCGCCGACGAAGAGGCCCTCGAGGCCGGCGTAGGAGAGCACCAGCGCCGGGTTGGTCGACTGCTTGAACGAGACGACCAGACCGACCACCAGGCCGGCGATCATGCCGCCCCAGGTCAGCAGCGGGCTCTGCAGGTAGAAGTTGAGCGCTGCCAGCGGGACCAGCACGGCGAACATCAGGCCGGTCTTGATGACGACGTCGTCCATCGTCATCCGGCCGGTCTGGACGCCGGTCGCGGGCGGGGCGTTGTACATCTCCTCGAGCTGCCCCGTGGACGCGGCAGCCGTGGTCTCGTTGAACGTCGCGTATCCGCGCCTCGAGAACGCGTCGCTGCGGTTGAAGACCGGGTTCCGGCTCTCCATGAGAAGTCCCTCCAAGGGGCTCCGGGCACGCCTTTCGCGTGCAGATGTCCTGCCGTCAGCCTAACGGGCGCGGCGCGGGCGGTGTTCCCGCTCCCCCGGCGGTGCGTGGGGTGCCCCCGGTGGGAGTCGAACCCACACAATGACCCCGCTTTTAAGGCGGGCGCCTCTGCCAGTTGGGCTACAGGGGCCGGCAGTCAGCCGAGGGTAGGCGAGGGCGGGCGGTCAGAGGTAGACCCGTCGGGCGTGCAGCGCGTGAGCGCCGGCCACCCGGTCGAGGAAGAGCAGGCCGTCCAGGTGGTCCACCTCGTGCTGGACGGCGCGGGCCTCGAAGGCGTCGGTCTCCAGCCGCACCAGCCGTCCGGTGCCCGGCTCGAGGCCGGTCACGACGAGCCGGGTCGCCCGCTTGACGTCCCCGGTCAGGTCCGGGACCGACATGCAGCCCTCCCGGCCGCGCTCCCACCGGGTCGCCTGCTCGACCACCGGGTTGACCAGCACGAACGCGCCGTGGACGGTCCGCGCCTTGGAGTGGCCGGTCACGTCGAGGGAGAACACCCGGGCGGCGACACCGACCTGCGGGGCGGCCAGCCCGACGCAGCCGGGCGACACCCGCTGGGTCGCGAGCAGGTCGGCGGCCAGCGCCGTCACCTCGTCGTCCAGCGCGTCGACCTCCGGCGACGGCTGCGCCAGCACGCCGGCCGGTGCCCGGACGACCGGGAGCACCCGGCCGGCCGGCCCGCCCCCGGTCCTCACAGCAGGTCTGGCTCGACCGGGCGCAGCGACACCTGCACCCCGAGCTCCGCGCCGACGGCTGCCAGGCGGGCTCCCAGCGCACCGGCGTCCGCCGCGGCCGCCAGGTCCACCTCGGCCACCACGACGTAGAGGTCACCGGAGAGCCGTGTCGTCAGGTCCGTGACGTTGCCGCCGGCCGCAGCCACCTCCGCGGTCACCGCGGACACGATGCCCGGCCGGTCCCCGCCGTGGACGGACAGCAGGTACGGCGCCCCGATGCCTCGGGGCGGGTCCTCGACCGGCATCTCGCGCACGGCCACGTCCAGTGCCCCTCCCGCGGCCAGGGGGGCGAGTGCCGCCTCGACCTGGTCGGTCGCGGCGTCGGCGCTGGCCACCAGGACCATCGCGAAGTGCCCGCGCAGCAAGGTCATCGACGAGTCCTCGAGGTTGGCGCCGAGACCCGCCAGCAGACCGGTCGCCTCCGCGATGATGCCGGGCCGGTCGCGACCGATGACGGTCACCGCGAGGAGCGCCATGTCAGGACCCCGCCAGCCAGTCGCGGGTGTGCGGCAGGCCGCTCGCGCCGCCCGCCGGCGGCTTGACCGCGAGCACCTGGTTCACGCCGATCCGGTTGCGCTCGAAGCCCAGCGCCGACCCGGCCATGTAGAGCCGCCAGACGCGTGCCCGCCCCGGCGACGTCAGCTCGACCGCGCGGTCCCACCCCGCCTCGAGGTTGCGCACCCACGCCCGCAAGGTCTGCGCGTAGTGCTCGCGCATTGCCTCCACGTCGCGGACCTCGAAGCCCACCTCCTCGAGCCGGCCGACGGTGGTCGCGAGCGGAAGCAGGTCACCGTCGGGGAAGACGTAGGCCTCGATGAAGGACGTGCCTTCCCGCTTGGGTCCCGGGCGGCGCGAGATCTGGTGGTTGAGCAGCCGCCCGCCCGGGACGAGCAGCGTGAGCAGCTTCGCGGCGTACTCCGTGTAGGCCTCCTCGCCGACGTGCTCGGCCATGCCGATGCTGGAGATGACGTCGTAGGGGCCGTCGTCGATGTCGCGGTAGTCCTGGACCCGCACCTCGACCCGGTCGCCCACCCCGGCCGCTGCCAGCCGCTCGCGGGCCAGCCGGGCCTGCGGCTCCGACAGCGTGATGCCGACGGCAGCGACGTCGTAGGTGGTCGCGGCGTGCAGCAGCAGCGAGCCCCAGCCGCAGCCGACGTCCAGCAGCCGGTGCGGCCCGGGCAGGTGCAGGCCGAGCTTGCGGCACACCAGGTCGAGCTTGTCGCGCTGGGCGTCCGCCAGCCCGTACGCCGGGTCGTCGGCCGCGCGCCAGTAGGCGCAGGAGTAGACCATCGACTCGCCCAGCACGATCCGGTAGAAGTCGTTGCCGACGTCGTAGTGGTGGGTGACGACGGTGCGGTCGCGGTCCTTGCTGTGCCGCCGGCCTGACACCACCGCCTCCTCGGGAGGGGGCGCCGGCGCCCGGCCCACGCCGGCAGTCCGGGCCACGACGGTCGCGAGCTCCGCCTTCTGCCGCACGGTCAGGGTGCGAGCGTGCTGGTGCTCGTCGTCGTGGAAGGGCAGCGCACGCAGGATGTCGTAGACGTCGCCCTCGAAGTCGATCAGGCCGCCGACGTAGGCACGGGCCAGGCCGAGCTCGTTGGGCTCCTGCGCGACGTACCGCACGGCGTCTGGCGAGCGCACGTCCACGGCGGGTGCGTCGGCCGGCCCGGCCTCGGAGCCGTCCCAGGCGCGCACCCGGATCGTCGGCTCGGCGGCGAGCACCATCTCGAGCAGCCGGAGCAGGGCGTCCGCGATGCCGATGCCCGCGAGCTGGCCGTCGGCGGCCCGCTGGGTCCGGCTGCGCAGCCTCATCGGGTCGCCTCGCTGAACTCCTCACGGGGCCGCTGCAGCGACCCGAGCGCGACGACGTCCCGCTTGAAGAACAGGGCCAAGGTCCAGTCGAGGACCACCCGGACCTTCCGGTTGAAGGTCGGCACCCGGCTCACGTGGTAGGTGCGGTGCATGAACCACGCCGGGAAGCCACGCAGCTTGATGCCGTAGACCTGGGCGACGCCCTTGTAGATGCCGAGGGAGGCCACCGAGCCGACGTGCTTGTGCGCGTAGGAGCTCGGCGTGCGGCCGCGCAGGACGACAGAGATGTTGTCGCCGAGCTGCTTCGCCTGGCGCACCGCGTGCTGGGCGCTGGGGCTGCACATGGCACCCGGCGGGCCGGTCAGGTCGGGCACCGCGGCGCAGTCGCCCGCCGACCAGGCGTCCGGTGTGTCCTCCACCCGCAGGTCCGCGTAGCACTTGAGCCGGCCCTTGTCGTCGACCGGCATGCCGGTCGCCGCGAGCATCGGGTTGGCCTTGACCCCGGCCGTCCAGACCACCGTCTCGGCATCGAACTCCTCGCCGTCAGAGAGCACGATGTGCCCGTCGACGCAGGACTCCAGCCGGGTCTCCAGCCGCACGTCGATCCGGCGCTGTCGCAGCTGCTCCACCGTGTAGCGGCCGAGGTCCTCACCGACCTCGGGCAGGATCCGGTTCGACGCCTCGACGAGCACGAAGCGGATGTCACCCTTCGACAGGTCGGGGTAGTAGCGCGTGGCGTAGCTGGTCATGTCCTCCAGCTCGCCCAGCGCCTCGATGCCGGCGTAGCCGCCGCCGACGAAGACGAAGGTCAGCAGGGCCCGCCGGGCCGCGTGGTCGGTGACGGTGGTGGCGATGTCGAGCTTCTCCAGCATCGCGTTGCGCAGCGCGATCGCCTCCTCGACCTGCTTGAAGCCGATGCCCTGCTCGGCGAGACCGGGGATCGGCAGCGTGCGTGCGATCGAGCCGGGCGCCAGGACGATGACCTCGTAGGACAGGTCGTAGGCCTCGCCGCGCACCGGGTGGATCCGGGCCACCTTGCGGCGGTGGTCGACCGAGTCGACCCGGCCGGTGAGCACCTCGCACTTGTCGAGCACCCGCCGCAGCGGGACGACGACGTGGCGGGGCTCGACGCTCCCTGCGGCGGCCTCGGGGAGGAACGGCTGGTAGGTCATGTACGACCGTGGGTCGACGACGATGACCTCGACGGTCTTGTCCTGCAGCTCCTTCTTCAGCCGCTTCTGGAGACGCAAAGCGGTGTACATGCCGACGTATCCGCCTCCTACGACGAGGATGCGGGTGCGCTCCTTGGAGGCCGCCGTGTTGACCATGGCTCAGAGCGTAGAACCGCCGCTTCCTAGATGTGCAGCCCGCCCCAGCACCTGGTCCAGCATGGGCGCGGTGAGGCGGCCGGTGAAGGTGTTCTGCTGGCTCGGGTGGAAGGACCCGAGCACCGTCAGCGGGCCGACCGCGACCTCGGCGGCATGGCCGAACCGGGGCCGCGGGCGAGGCACCGGCAGCCCCTGGCGGGCCAGCGCCGTCAGCAGCGCCTGCCACGCGAAGGCGCCCAGGGCGACGGCCACCCGCAGCCCGGGGAGGACCAGCTCGAGCTCCCGGTCCAGCCACGGCGCGCAGGTGTCGCGCTCGACGGGCGTCGGCTTGTTGTCCGGCGGCGCGCACCGCACCGCTGCGACCATCCGGGTGCCGACGAGGGCCTGGCCGTCGCCGGCGTGCGTGCTCGTCGGCAGGACGGCCAGTCCCACCCGGTGCAGCGAGGCGAAGAGCCAGTCGCCGCTGCGGTCGCCGGTGAAGATGCGACCGGTCCGGTTGCCGCCGTGCGCAGCCGGCGCCAGGCCGACCACCAGGACGGTCGGCCGGTCTGCCCCCCACCCGGGGATCGGACGGCCCCAGTAGGTCTCGTCGGCGTAGGCCCGGCGCTTCTCGCGGGCGACCTGCTCGCGCCAGGCCACCAGCCGCGGACAGGCGCGGCACCCGGTCACAGCTGTCTCGAGGTGGCGCAGGTCGGGCGACCTCAGGGCGTACGCCTGGACGTCGCCGGGACCCCCCGCGACCGGTGCCGTCACCGCGGCGCGGGCACGTTCAGAGCCGCGACTTGAGAAGGTCGATGGTGCGTCGCCAGGCCTTCTCGCTGTGGCGGGCGTCGTGGACCTCAGGCCGCTGGTCGTTGAAGAACGCGTGGTGCGAGCCCGGGTAGTCGTAGACCTCGACGTCGCCGCCGGCCTCCTGGATGCCCTTGACCGCGGTCTGGATGCCCTCCGCGCGCGAGGTGCCGTCCTCCTCCGAGGCATGGATCATCGCGGACTTGTTGCCGTAGCTGCCCCACGTCGGCGACATCTTCTCCCACGGCACGGCGGGGTAGAAGCCGACCGCGACCTTGACCTCGTCGGCGAGCGCGCCGCTCCACAGGGCGAGCGAGCCGCCCATGCAGAAGCCCACGGTGCCGACCCCGTTGCCGGTGGTCTCGTCACGGCTGTCGAGGTACTGCGCCGCTCCCTGGATGTCCTTGGCCGCCCGGTCCATGGCGAGCCCCATGAGCAGGCGCTGCCCCTCGTCGGGCTCATCGGTCGTGGCGCCGTGGAAGAAGTCCGGGGCGAGGGCGACGAAACCCTCCGTGGCGAACCGGTCGGCCACGTCCTTGACGTGGTCGACGAGACCCCACCACTCCTGGACGACGATCACGCCCGGGCCGCTGCCCGACTCCGGGACGGCCAGGTAGCCGTCGCAGCTGTCCCCGTTGCTCGGAAAGGTCACCATCTCGCCCACGGGCGGGCCTCCTCGACGTCGTCGCCGGACGCGCCGGACCGTCGGCCGGGCGCACGACCGACCATTCCACGCTGGGCGCCCGGCTACACCAGCGGGGTAAGCCCTCCAGGTGGGGCGGCAGCCCCCGCGCGTCATGCTGCGCCGCCCGCGCGACGTTGACGGCGCAGGCGCTTCATCGGGGAAACGCTGTGGCGCTGCCGGGACGGCCGTCG
Source organism: Actinomycetes bacterium (assembly GCA_035489715.1). Lineage (NCBI taxonomy): Bacteria > Bacillati > Actinomycetota > Actinomycetes > Actinomycetes bacterium. The sequence goes on along the minus strand of DATHAP010000044.1, from coordinate 23,147 downwards.
TACGGTGCTCGGCCGTGCCTCGCCTGACGACCCGCCCGTTCACTCCCGACGACCTCGACGCCGCGGGCCGGCTGCTGGCGGCACGCCACGGCGCCCTGTGCCGTGTCGAGCCGATGTTCGACGAGCGGTACGAGGACCCGTCGACGGCCCGGGCCGAGGTGGCGGCGCTGCTCGACGCCGGCGCGACCGGCGCGGCGGCGGTCGAGGGGGACGAGCTGACCGGCTACCTGCTGGGCGGCCACCGCGAGCAGGCGTCGTGGGGGCCGAACGTCTGGGTCGAGCCGGCCGGGCACGCGGTCCGCGAGGCCGAGACGGTCCGCGACCTCTACGCCGCCGCCGCACCGGCCTGGGCGGACCAGGGCTGGGAGGCGCAGTACGCCATCGTGCCCGCGCACGACACCGCGCTCGTGGACGCGTGGTTCCGCCTCGGCTTCGGCCAGCAGCACGTCCACGGCATCCGCGAGGTCCCGGGCACCACGCCGCCCCCGCCGGCGCACCTCGTGGTCCGCGCACCGCGGCCCGAGGACGTCCCGGTGCTCGCCGAGCTCGACGTCGCCCTGCCCGCCCACCAGCTGCTGGCTCCGACCTTCGCCGCCGGTGAGGCCTTCACGGTGGACGAGGCCGTCGCCGAGTGGGAGCAGTCCTTCGACGCCGGGGGCGACGACGGCTTCTGGCACGTGGTGGTCGAGCACGCCGGGCGGGTCGTCGGTGCCGCCACGGCGTGCTCGCTGGACAAGTCGAGCGGCCATGCGGGGCTGACCCGACCGCCGCACGCCGGCTTCCTCGGCTACGCCTCGGTGCTGCCCGATGCCCGCGGCCTGGGCGCCGGTCGTGCCCTCGGCGAGGCGGTGCTCGGCTGGATCCATGACGCCGGCTTCACCTCGGCGGTCAGCGACTGGCGGGCGACCAACCTGCTGTCGTCCCGGGCCTGGACCGGCCTCGGCTTCCGGCCGTCCTTCTACCGGCTGCACCGCCGGATCGGCTACTGACTCCTAGACCCCGAACCACGGCCGGCACGCGTCGACACCTTCGACCTTGACGCCCCGGCTGCCACCGCTCGCCGCCCAGTCCGCGGCCGTCATGCGCAGGTGCACCAGCGTGTCGACGCGTTCGTCCGGGCCTTCGCGCGCCATGAGCGACACGCCGTTCGGCCGGTAGCCGAGCGACCGCGAGACACCGAGCGAGGCGTGGTTGTCGTGCCAGGCCGAGGTGACGGCCGCCAGTGCGCCGAGGTGGTCGAAGGCGAGCGACAGCACGGCCCGACGCATCGCCTTGCCGAGGCCGGAGCCGCGCACCTCGGGCACCAGCCACGACGACGTGTCGACCGTGCGCAGCGTCGGGAAGTCGTTGCCCTCCAGCTCCTGCAGCCCGAGCAGCTCGCCGTCGCGCCGCACCGCGAGGTGGAAGCGCCAGGCGTCGACCTTCCAGGTGCCGTACGACCGCCAGTACTCCATGTGCACCACCACGGCGCGGTGCAGGCCGTCCGGCACGGAGAAGCGCGTCGCGTGCGGGTCGAGCTCCAGGTCGGCCGGCAGCACCCGCACCACCTCGGCGAGGTCGTCCTCGACCAGCGGTCGGAGCTCGAGCTCTCCGACCGTGATGTGCAGGTCCAGCAGCGGCCAGTGCGGGTGCGTCACGTCACCAGGCTCCAGGCGATGCCGTCGAGGATGTCGTGCTCGGAGACCAGCACGTCGTCCACCCGGACGTTCTCGAGGACCACGGCCAGCACCAGCGCCCCGGCGCCGATGACGTCGACCCGGCCGGGGTGCATGAAGGGCAGCGCGGCGCGCTCTGCCCGGGTCATCGCTAGCAGCCGTCGCGCCACGTCGTGCACGTCGCCGGCGGAGATGCGCGAGTGGTGGATCCGGTCCCGGTCGTACGTCGGCAGGTCCAGCGCCATGGCGGCCACCGTGGTGACCGACCCGGCGAGGCCGACCAGCGTGCGTGCCTCCGCCAGTGGGACGGTCCCGCCGGCGTGCCGGACCGCGGCCTCGACGTCGGCCCGCGCCGCTGCCACCTGCTGGCCGGTCGGCGGGTCGTCGTGCAGGTGGCGCTCGGTCATCCGCACGCAGCCCACGTCGACGGACCGCGCGGCGGTCACGTCGGTGTCGCCGAGGACGAGCTCGGTGGAGCCACCGCCGATGTCGGTCACGAGGAACGGCCGCGGGTCCGACCCGGCCAGGAGCTCGCGCGTCGCGCCGGCGAAGGACAGCCGCGCCTCCTCGTCGCCGGTCACGACCTCCGGGTCGACACCCAGCCGGTGACGCACGCCCGCGACGAACTCGTCCCGGTTGTCGACGTCGCGCGAGGCCGAGGTGGCGACGAACCGGACACGCTCGGCACCGGTCGACCTGATCAGCTCGGCATAGGCGTCGCACGCGGTGAAGGTCCGTGCGAGTGCCGCCGGGGACAGCACCCCGGTCCGGTCGACGCCCTCACCGAGCCGCACGATCTCCATCCGCCGGTCGACCTCGGCGAGCGTGCCGGCAGCAGGGTCGACGTCGGCGACCAGCAGCCGGATCGAGTTGGTGCCGCAGTCGACGGCGGCCACCCGGGTCATGCGTCCGCCGGCTCGACGCAGGCCCCGCTGCGCCACCACGCGGGCAGGGCGGCCAGGGCCTCGTCCCCCAGCGGGTTGGCGCCGGGCCCCTCGGCCAGGGCATGGGCCACCAGCACGTGCAGGCACTTGACCCGGTCCGGCATGCCGCCCGCGGTCACGCCGGCGATCTCCGGCACCTCGTCGACCGCCTCGCGGGCGGCTAGGTATCGCTCGTGAGCCGCCCGGTAGGCCGCGGCCAGGTCGGGGTCCGACCCGAGCCGCTCGGTCATCTCCCGCATGGTGCCGCCCGCCTCGAGGGTCCCGACGGCCCCCGCCGCCTTGGGGCAGGTGAGGTAGTAGAGCGTCGGGAAGGGCGTGCCGTCCGGGAGCCGCGGAACAGTCTCGACCACGTCCGGCGACCCGCAGGGACAGCGGTGCGCCACGCGACGTACGCCCCGGGCCTCACGGCCGAGCTGTCGGCCGACGGCGTCGAGGTCCGCGGCGGGGACGCCCTCGGTCACGGTCAGCCCTTGCCCGCCGGCGCCCCTGCCGCCTCGACGCTGTGCCACAGGTCGGCGAACCAGGGCGCACGCTCTGCCTCGGCCCGCACCTTGGGCACCACGCCGTCGTCCGAGCGCTCCTCGTCGGCGCCGAGCACGACGTAGGACGTCTCCCCCGGCATCACGTAGTGCAGCCGCTCCCGCGCCTGGGCCTCGACGTAGGCCGGGTCGGCCCACCGCTCGCGTGCCTTGCGCAGCTCCGCGACCCGCTTCTCCTGCTCGGAGACCTCGGCGCGCAGCTGACCGATGTCGCTGCGCTGGGCGAGGTACTCCCGCAGGGGATAGGCGAGCGAGATCGCGAGCATGCAGACGACGAGCGCGAGCATCGCCGCCCGGCCCGTGAGGTTGGGCCGGTCGCGGACGACCTCGTCCGGCTCGTCCTCCCCTGTGGTCGGCGGCACGGTCGCGGGACCCTGCCTCAACCGCCGTGCCGCGGGAAGGCGGCCCGGCCGGCGTAGCGGGCGGCGTCGTCGAGCTCTTCCTCGATGCGCAGCAGCTGGTTGTACTTCGCGACCCGCTCGGAGCGCGCCGGGGCGCCGGTCTTGATCTGGCCGCAGTCGGTGGCGACGGCGAGGTCGGCGATCGTGGTGTCCTCGGTCTCGCCGGACCGGTGGCTCATCATGCAGCGGAATCCGTTGCGGTGGGCCAGGTCGACCGCGTCGAGGGTCTCGGTCAGCGTGCCGATCTGGTTGACCTTGACCAGCAGGGCGTTGGCCGCCGACTCGCGGATGCCCCTCGCCAGCCGCTCCGGGTTGGTGACGAACAGGTCGTCACCGACGATCTGGACCCTGCTCCCGAGGCTGCCGGTCATCGCCGTCCAGCCGGGCCAGTCCTCCTCGCTCATCGGGTCCTCGACGGACACCAGCGGGTAGGCGTCGACCAGCTCGGCGTAGTAGGCCGCCATCTGCTCGGAAGACTTCGTCGCGCCCTCGAAGGTGTACTGGCCGGCGTCGGCGTCGTAGAACTCGGTGGCCGCGACGTCGAGCGCCAGGCCGATGTCTTCGCCGAGACCGAAGCCGGCCTTCTCGACCGCGACGCCGATCAGGTCGAGCGCCTCGCGGTTGTTCGGCAGGTCCGGCGCAAAGCCGCCCTCGTCACCGAGGCCGGTCGCCAGCCCCTTCTCCTTCAGCACCGACTTGAGCGCGTGGTAGACCTCGGCGCCCCACTGCAGCGCCTCGCGGAACGTCGCGGCGCCGACCGGGGCGACCATGAACTCCTGGACGTCGACCCCGGTGTCGGCGTGGGCGCCACCATTGAGGATGTTCATCATCGGCACCGGCAGCAGGTGCGCGTTGGGGCCGCCGACGTAGCGGAACAGCGGCAGCTCGGCCGACTCGGCCGCGGCCCGCGCCACGGCCAGCGATACCCCGAGGAGCGCGTTGGCGCCGAGCCGGGACTTGGTGGGGGTGCCGTCGAGATCGATCAGTGCCTGGTCGACGAGGCGCTGCTCGCTGGCCTCGAAGCCGACGAGGGCCGGGCCGATCTCGTCGAGGACGCTCAGGACCGCCTTGTCGACGCCCTTGCCGCCGTAGCGCTTGCTGTCGCCGTCACGCAGCTCGACAGCCTCGAACTGGCCGGTGCTCGCCCCGCTGGGCACCGCGGCACGCGCGATGGTGCCGTCGTCGAGGGCCACCTCCACCTCGACGGTGGGGTTGCCGCGCGAGTCGAGGATCTCGCGTGCTCCGACGGCGTCGATGCTCGCCACTGCCGTGCTCCGTTCACCGGATGGGGTGCCGGCGCCCCCTACTGAGGCGGGCGCCTGTCGGGTCCACTGCTGTACGTCGTCAGGCTACCGGCGATCACGTCACGCCCTCCGGACCGCCCCGCCGGGCCGAGCACGGCCGGTCGGGTGTCGGCACCGCTGGGTAGCGTGACCGATCAGGACTGCCCCGGTGGTTCGCGGGGCTCGCAACGGACGGGTGATCAGCCGTGGCTTACGTGGTTGCACAGCTGGACGAGATCGAGGAGCTGGACGACGCCGGCTGCACCTACCGGCCGATCCGGCACCACCTGGGTGTCACCGCGTTCGGGGTGACGGCATGGACCGCCCGTGCGGCAGGCGACGTCGTCGTCAGCGGGCACGACGCGGGCGACCCCACCGCCGACCAGGAGCTTTTCCTGGTCCTGGGCGGCCACGCGGTGTTCGAGGTCGACGGGGAGCGGGTCGACGCACCGGTGGGCACTCTGGTCTGCGTCCCGCCCCGCACGACGCGGTCGGCCACCGCCCAGGAGGACGGGACGACCGTCCTCGCGGTGGAAGGCACCCCGGGCCGGTCCTACGCGGCACGTGGTTGGGAGCTCTGGGCACCGCTCGCGCCCCTCTACGCGGCCGGCCAGCACGCCGAGGTGGCGGACCGACTGACCGCGATCGTCGTGACGAGCCCGCAGTACCCCATGCTGTTCTTCAACCTGGCCTGCTGCGAGAGCCTCACCGGTCGGACCACCGATGCGCTGGACCACCTCCGGCGGGCGATCGAGCTGTCCGAGGAGTTCCGCCGGGCCGCGGAGCACGACTCCGACCTCGACCCGATCCGGGACGACCCGGCGTTCGAAGAGCTGCTCAGCAGTCGCCGGGAAGGAGCCGGCACCAGGTTCACGCGGGACGACGACCTGGCCGGCGCGGAGTTCGTCGGCGTGAGCCTGCGCGGCGCCCGGATCACCGAGAGCGACCTCTCCGGGGCCGTCATGCGTGGCGTCGAGGTCGCGCGGATGGACATCGACGCGCCGTGGCTCCCGCACGGCGGCCACCTGCGGGTCAACGGCGTCGACGTGATCCCCTTCGTCGAGGCGGAGCTGGACCGACGGTTCCCGGGCCGGGCCGACCGACGGGCCGCCGACCCGGAAGGCCTGCGCGCGGCCTGGGTCGCGCTCGAGCCCGCGTGGGCCGCGACCGTCGCCCGCGCAGAGGCCATGCCCGCCGGCACGGTCGACGTGTCCGTCGGGGGCGAGTGGTCCTTCGCGCAGACGCTGCGGCACCTGGTCATGGCGACGGACATCTGGCTGGGTCGCTCGATCCTGGAGCTCGAGCAGCCCTACCACCCGCTCGGCCAGGTCTTCGACGGCGCCGAGGACGAGGGCTTCGACATGTCGGTCCTCACGACCGAGCAGCCGTCGTGGACCGACGTGCTCGAGGCGCGGGCCGGCCGGGTGGCCATGGTCCGTGAGTTCCTGGCCACCGTGACGCCGGACGACCTGGACACGCCGCGCCGCAACCCGTGGGCGCCCGGCGAGCCCGAGACCACCCGCTCCTGCCTGCACGTCATCCTCGAGGAGGAGTGGGAGCACCTGCGCTTCGCCACCCGCGACCTGGACGCGATCGAGGCCGGCGCGACCATCGTGGCCGGCTCGACCACCTGACCACCCGCCCCGCCAGGGCACGGTCCAGGTCAGAGACCGAGCAGGTGGCGCAGGTGGCGCGCGGCGGGCGAGCCGTGCGACAGCAGCTCGTCGTGGCGCTCCCGGGCCGTGGTCCCGGGCCTGGCCCCGGCCAGGTCGCGTGCCAGGTCGCGCACCTCGAGGTAGCCGACGAAGTACGTCGAGAGCTGGGCACTGGTCAGCTGCGCCCGCCGCCACTTGCCGGCCGCCTCGCCCTCCTCCTGGTGGCCGCGCCGCGTCATCAGCCTCATCGCCTCGTCCTCGGTCATGCCGTGCGCGTGCACCCGGGCGTCGAGGATGGCGTTGATGGTCATCCGCAGCTGCATCTTCAGCTGCTGCATGCGCAGCGCGTCGCCCAACCCCTCGGCCTCGCGGTAGCCCGCGTCGATCATGAGCTCCTCGGCGTAGACCGCCCAGCCCTCGACGAAGGACCCGCTCCACAGCGCCTTGCGCACCGGCACCTCGGACTCGTAGCGCGCGTTGTGCGCCAGCTGCTGCACGTGTCCCGGCATCGCCTCGTGGACGGTCAGGTTGTGCAGCATGTGCGCGTTGTACTCGCGGAAGAACGACCGCACGCGCTCCTCCGACCAGTCCGACGGCGTCGGCGACACGGCGAAGTAGGTCGGCAGCGGCGCGGTCTCGAGCGGGCCGGGCGGGTCGCAGTAGGCGACCGCGACGCCACGGTGGATCTCCGGCATCACGATGACCTCGACCGGGTCGTCATAGACGGTGACCAGGTCGTGCGCGCGCACGAAGTCGGTCGTCTCGGCCATGGCGGCCACGCACAGCCCGACGATCGTGTCGTCGTCGACCGCACCGTCGACCGCCAGCCGGTCCAGCACCCGGCGCACCCGGCCGTCGGGGTCGCCGTCGTCGAGCCGGGCCGCTGTCTCGGCGATGCGGTCCTCCAGCTCCTCGAGCTGGCCCTCCGCGCGGGCGAGCACCGAGTCGGCGGCCGCCTCGGTGTCGAGGGTGAGGGCCAGCTTCCGGCCGTACGTCGCGGCACCCAGCCGGGGGTCGCGGCCGGCGCCGTCGAGCCGGCTCTCCAGCCAGCCGATGTGCTCGTCGATCGCCTCCAGGGCCGCCTGACGGGCCGGCTCGACCTCGGCCCGGCGCCCCGGCTCGCGGCCGAGCGCACGCTCCAGCTCGGTCGCCAGCAGGGTGCGGGTGCCGGTGAACTGCCCGATCGCCGTCTCCACGTGCACCCGGGGCATGTCCTGCAGCGACCCGCGGGCCGTGACCAGCCGCTCCGGCACCGCCGCGAGCCGGCCGGCGACCGAGCGCAGCCGGTCGCCCAGCGGCGCGAAGTCCCGCGCCAGCAGGACGTAGACCGCGGTGCCGGGGTTGGCCACGAGGGGGTCCCACTCGTGGGCGCGCAGCTCCTCGATCTCGAACCGGCGCAGCTCCAGCGCGTTGCGCAGGATCGCCACGTCGGCCTGCTGCGCGGCGGTCAGCCCCGCGGCGTCCAGGCCGTCCAGGGCCCGCACCCGCCGGGCGGCCCACTGCGCCTCGTCCGCCAGCGCCTCGGCGGACTGGTCACCCAGGCGCGCGTCGTGCCGGTGGTCGCCCAGCGTCGTGGCCGCCTCGGGGTGCCGGGCGAGCAGCTCGTCCAGGGTCTGCCGGGCGATCGCGGTGAACTCGCCGCCGGCGTGCGGTGCGTCGGTCTCGGTCACCCGCGCGACCCTAGCCCGGTGACGCCTCGGCTTCGCGACCCCGTTCCGCCAGGCGCACCCGCTCGCTGAACCGTCGGGCCGCTGCCCGCAGCTCCGCCTCCGCGTCCAGGCCCTCGGCCTGCGCAGCCGCGACCAGCTCCATCAGTCGAGAGCCCAGCCCGTCGTCGTCCCCCGGTGGCACGGCAACTCCGTGCGAGGCGGCGCGGTGCATCAGCTTGGCCGCGAGCGCCAGCGCCGGCAGGGCGGTCGGCACGCCGTCGACGGCGGACTCGCGCCCCTTTTCCGCCGCCTTCCGCGCGTGCCACCCGGCCTCGACGTCGGCCGCCGTCGTGGCGCCCGCCTCGGGCCCGAAGACGTGCGGGTGCCGTCGCACCAGCTTGGCCACGATGCCCGACGCGACGTCGTCGACCGACCAGCCGTCCTCGGCGTGCTCCTCCGCGATGCGCGAGTGGAAGACCACCTGGAGCAGCAGGTCGCCGAGCTCCTCGCGCAGGTGGTGCCGGTCGCCGGTCTCGATCGCCTCGAGCGTCTCGTAGGTCTCCTCGAGCAGGTACGTCGTCAGCGACTCGTGCGTCTGCTCCGCGTCCCACGGGCAGCCGCCCGGCGACCGCAGCCGGTCCATCGTGGCCACCAGGTCGAGCAGCGCCGCCCCCGGCAGGTCGTAGGAGGCCGGGAGCATCTCCAGCTCGACCGGCGTGCCGGTCGCGACCAGCTCCGCGAGGGTCCGGCCGAGCTCGGGGTCGCCGTCCCGGCCGACCAGCCACACAGCCGTCCCGGCGGCGGCGTCGTCCACGAGGCGGGCGGCGAGCGACCGGGCGTCGGCACCGGCCTCGCGACGTACCACCTGGCCCTGGGCCTCCACGTAGGGCGTCAGCGGGTGGCCCTCGGCGGCCGCGACCGACGAGGCCGCGGCGAGCACGGCCCACGCGTCGGCGGTCAGCAGGCCCGGCGCGACCCGCGGCGACGTCGAGAGCAGGACCAGCCGGGACCGGCGGTCCGCGCGGTCAGGAGCCGTCGGACCCGCCCGGGTCGAGGGGCGTGGCGAGGCCGCCGCTGACCAGCGGGGTGATTCCCCTCCTGGCGCTCCACGAGCCGTAGCGCGGATTGACCTCGATGTCGAGGTCCTCGCCCGCCTTGGTCAGCTGGTCCTGGACCTCGACCAGCACCTGCTGCGACTCGGGGTCGGCGGTGTCGAGGGGACCGCCGCCGACCTCCTCGGCGATGGCGTTGAAGAGCAGCCGGTCCTTGACCCACCGCTCGACGCCGCTCGGCGGCAGGATCGTGGGCTGCTGCCGGCTGTTGGCCAGGGTGCGGACCAGGCCGCGCCGGCCGCCGAAGCTCTCGAAGAGGTCGTCCCGCTCGGCGGCGACCCTGCCGTCCGGCACCCGGACGCCGTTGTCCCGCGCCACCTCGTCGAGGACCTCGGAGATGATCATCGACTGGAGGATGCCGACCTGGGCCTTCTGCGGGTCACCGCCGGGGATGATCCTCAGGTACTCGTCGGTCGCGTCCTGCAGCTCGCTGACCGGGATCGCCTGGCCGTTGACGACGGCGGCCGCGCCGAGCCGCGGGTCCGAGCAGCCGCTCAGCAGCAGGGCAGCGGCGCAGGCCAGCCCGGCGGCAGCCGTGCGCCGGCGTCGGCCTGCGGTGCGGATCGTGCTCATCAGGGTCCCGCGTCCTTCGTTGTCGACTGGCTGGTCGGCTGGTCCAGCAGCACCGCGTCGACCAGGTCGCGGCACCAGGCGAGGAGCTCGACGTCGGTCAGCGGCCGGCCACCGACCCGGGCGGTCGACGGCCTCGGCACCAGGATGGTACGGACCGCGGGCTTGACCAGCGAACCCGGGTAGAGCCGCTGCAGGCGCAGCTGCTGGCTCTCACGGAGCTCCACGGGGGCGAACCGGACGTTGCGGCCGGCCAGCGCGACCTCGCCCAGCCCGGCCCGCCTGGCCAGGGTGCGGAACCGGGCAACGGCCATCAGGTTGAGCACCGGCTGCGGGAGCTCGCCGTAGCGGTCCGCCAGCTCGGCCCCTACCGCCTCGAGGTCCTCCTCGGAGCCCACGGCCGCCAGCTTGCGGTAGGCCTCCAGCCGGAGCCGCTCGCCCGGGATGTAGTCGTGCGGCAGGTGGGCGTCGACCGGCAGCTCGACCTTGACGTCCCGCAGCACCTCGGTGCCCTCGCCCTTGAAGTCGGCGACCGCCTCCCCCACCAGGCGCACGTAGAGGTCGAAGCCGACCGCGGCGATGTGGCCGGACTGCTCGCCGCCGAGCAGATTTCCGGCGCCGCGGATCTCGAGGTCCTTCATCGCGATCCACATGCCGGCACCGAGGTCGCTGTGCGCGGCCATGGTCGCCAGGCGGTCGTGCGCGGTCTCGGTCAGCGGCTTCTCCGGCGGATAGAGCAGATAGGCGTACGCCCTCTCGCGGCTGCGGCCGACCCGGCCGCGGAGCTGGTGCAGCTGCGACAGGCCCATCACGTCGGCCCGCTCGAGGATCAGCGTGTTGGCGTTGGAGATGTCCAGGCCGCTCTCGACGATCGTGGTGCACACCAGGACGTCGAAGCGCTTCTCCCAGAAGTCGAGCACGACCTGCTCCAGGGCGTGCTCGTTCATCTGACCGTGCGCGCTGGCGATGCGCGCCTCCGGCACCAGGTCGCGCAGCCGGGCAGCGGCGCGGTCGATCGACTCGACCCGGTTGTGGATGTAGAAGATCTGGCCCTCGCGCAGCAGCTCCCGCCGGACCGCCGCTGCGATCTGCTTCTCGTCGTACGGCCCGACGAAGGTCAGGACCGGGTGCCGCTCCTCGGGCGGGGTGAGGATCGTCGACATCTCGCGGATGCCGGTGACCGCCATCTCCAGCGTGCGCGGGATGGGGGTGGCGGACATGGTGAGGACGTCCACGTTGGTGCGCAGGTGCTTGAGCTGCTCCTTGTGCTCGACCCCGAAGCGCTGCTCCTCGTCGACGATGACCAGACCGAGGTCCTTGAACTGCACCTCGGACGAGAGGAGGCGATGGGTGCCGATGACCACGTCGAGGCTGCCGTCGCGGAGGGCGGCCTTGACCTCGTTCGCCTCCTTGTCGGTCTGGAAGCGGGAGAGCGCGGCCACGTTGACCGGGAAGCTGGCGTAGCGCTCGGCGAAGGTCGACAGGTGCTGGTTGACCAGCAGGGTGGTCGGCACGAGGACGGCGACCTGCTTCCCGTCCTGCACCGCCTTGAAGGTTGCGCGTACCGCGATCTCGGTCTTGCCGTAGCCGACGTCGCCGCACACGATGCGGTCCATGGGGACGGTCTTCTCCATGTCGGCCTTGACCTCGTCGATCGCACCGAGCTGGTCGGGGGTCTCGTGATAGGGGAACGCGTCCTCGAGCTCGCGCTGCCACGGGGTGTCGGGGCTGAAGGCGAAGCCGGGCGCCGACGTCCGGGCGGCGTAGAGCCGGATCAGCTCGGCCGCGATCTCCTTGACCGCCTTGCGGGCCCGGCCCTTGGCCTTCTGCCAGTCGGCGCCACCGAGGCGGTGCAGAGCCGGCTGCTCGCCGCCGACGTAGCGGGTGACCTGGTCGAGCTGGTCGGTCGGGACGAAGAGCCGGTCGCCGGGCTGACCGCGCTTGGAGGGGGCGTACTCGATGACGAGGTACTCGCGCGTGGCGTCCTGCACGGTGCGCTGCACCATCTCGACGTAGCGGCCGACCCCGTGCTGCTCGTGGACGATGAAGTCGCCGGTCTTGAGCTGCAGCGGGTCCACCGTGTTGCGCCGGCGACTGGGCATCCGGCGCATGCCGCGGGTCGACGGGCCGGCCTGTCCGAGCAGGTCGGTCTCGGTGAGGACCACGAGGCGCATCGACTCGCTGGCGAAGCCCCGGACCAGGCAGGCGCACGCGACGTGCACGACCGCGGCGTCGGGCACGTCGTCGAGCGACTCGTCGAGCCGGGCCGGCACGTCGTCGCCGGCGAGCACCTCGACGATGCGCTGGGCCGAGCCGTGGCCCTCGGTGAGCATGACGACCCGGTAGCCGTCACCCAGCCAGCCCTTGACGTCGGCCAGCGCTCGCGCCGTGTCGCCGCGGTAGCCCTCGGCGGACCGGGCGCCGACGAGCGAGGTCTGCTCGTCCTCGGTCGCCTCGTCGGCGGCGAAGGGGCTCATCGACCACCACGGCATGCCGAGTTGGCCGGCCCGGGCCCGCACGTCAGCCAGGCTGCGGTACGCAGCCGCGCCGAGGTCGATGGGGGTCGCCGCACCGGCCGCGGCGTTGGCCCATGACGCCTCGAGGAACTCCTTGCTGGTGTCGACCAGGTCGTGCGACCGGGTCCGGACCCGCTCCGGGTCCTGGACGACGACTAGCGACCCCTCGGGCAGCGAGTCCAGCAGCAGCTCCATGTCGTCGACCAGGACCGGCGCCAGCGACTCCATGCCCTCGACGGGGATGCCCTCGGCGAGCTGGCCGAGCACGTCGGCCAGCCCGGGGTGCTGCTCGGCCAGCGCACCCGCCCGCTCCCGCACCTCGTCGGTCAGGAGCAGCTCGCGGCACGGCGGTGCCCACAGGCCGTGCTCGGCGACCTCGAGCGAGCGCTGGTCGGCGACCTTGAACCAGCGCACCTCCTCAACGGTGTCGCCCCACAGCTCGACCCGCAGCGGGTGCTCGTCGGTCGGCGGGAACACGTCGACGATGCCGCCCCGGACCGCGAACTCGCCGCGCCGCTCGACGAGGTCGACCCGGGTGTAGGCCGCGGCGGCGAGCCGCTCCACCAGGTCCTCGAGGTCCACCTCGTCGCCCGCCCGCAGGGCCACCGGCACCAGGTCGCCCAGCCCGGAGACCAGCGGCTGCAGGACGGCCCGCACCGGCGCCACGACGACCTGCACCGGGCCGTGCTCGGCGTCGGCGGCGTCCGGGTGGGCCAGCCGGCGCAGGACGGCCAGCCGGCGGCCCACGGTGTCGCTGCGCGGGCTGAGCCGCTCGTGCGGCAGCGTCTCCCAGGCCGGGAGCTCCACCACCGACTCGGCCGGCAGCAGGTCACGCAGCGCCGTCGCGAGCTCCTCCGCCTCACGCCCGGTGGCGGTCACCGCGAGCACGGTGCGATCGGCGCGGCTCGCCAGCGCGGCCAGCGCGAACGGGCGGATCCCCGGCGGCGCCGTGAGGTCGAGGTCGGACCGCGCGTCCGACCGCGCCGTCTCCACGGCGGCCCGCAGGGCGGGGTCACCCGTCTGGGGGTCGAGCAGGACGTCGACCAGTCCGGTCAGGCTCACTCGGGCAGGCTCCTCGGTGCGGAAGGGGCCGTGCACCGGTGTCTGCTGGGCATGGTGCACGACGACCGCCCCGGATCCGCGTTGCGGCGGCCGGGGTGGAGCCCCAGCCTACGTGGCGCCTCCGACGGTCGCCGCGGTTGAGTAACCGTCACTCATGCCGGTCCGGTGGGCGGGCTCGATGCTGGATCTCATGACCACCACCTCCGTGTACTCGTCCGACCCCACCTCGCCGCAGGCTCGGTACATCGCGGCCCGGATCCGTGCCGGCCGGCGCCTCGCAGCGCGCCACGTGGCCGCGCAGACCGCCCGTACCGCGCTCGACGCGAGCCTGCGCGCGACTTCGGCACCGGTGCGCTGGTGAGCCTGCAGCCGGACGACCTGCTGACCATCACCCGGCATGCGAGGCTGGCGGCGGTCCTGACCGCCCTGACCTCGCTCGGGGTCCCCGACGCCCTCGCCAAGGGTCCGCTCGACGCCGACGCGGTCGCCGAGCACGTGGGAGCGCATCCGGACCGGGTGAGCCGCCTCCTGCGGGCGGCCGCGAGCGAGGGTGCCCTCGACGTCAGCGAGGGCGGCTACGCGCTCACGGCGTTCTCCCGGCAGCTGCGCAGCCACGGCGAGAGCACGATGGGCGCGATGCTGGTCGGCTGGTCGATGCTGCGGGTCGGCCAGGTCGCGCTCGCCCACCTCGACGACGCGGCCCGGACCGGCACGAGCGGCGTGGAGGCCGCCTTCGGCCGGTCCTTCCACTCCTACCTGGAGGCCCACCCGGGCCAGGCGCAGCGCTACCGGACGGCGATGGAGTCCACCGTGGACAGCTTCACCGCCGGCGCGCGGGCGTACGACTTCTCCCAGTTCGACACGGTGGTCGACGTCGGCGGCGGTCTCGGCGGCCTGCTCGTCGCCGTGATCCGCGAGCATCCCGGCGTACGAGGAGTGCTCCTCGACCTCCCCCAGGTCGTTGCAGCCGCTCCCACGGCCCTGGCCCGGCACCCCGAGCGCGACCGGGTCGAGGTCGTGGCCGGCGACATGTTCCACGACCTGCCGTGCGGCGCCGACGCCTACGTCTACTCGACCGTCCTGCGGTGCCTCGACGACGACGCCTGCATCGAGGCGCTCCGGGCGTGCGCCCGCGCCGCCAGCCCCGGAGGCCGGGTCCTCGCGGTCGAGATGGTCCTGCCGGAGGGCGTACCGCCGTCGCCGTCAGGCCTGGCCGATGTGTACGCGATGGCGGTCTACGGCGGCAAGGACCGGACCGAGGCGCAGTGGACCGACCTGATGACCCGCGCCGGATTCGAGAAGCCGAGCTTCCAGCCGGTCCACGGCCCGTTCGTCATCGTCGACGCGACCGTCGCCGAGCCGGGGGCCGGACGATGACCTACCTGCTCGGCGACCTGGCCTCCGAGACCGAGCGGCTGAGGTTGCAGTCGCTCGTCTGGGAGCCGGCCGGGCGCCGGCTGCTGCGCCTGCTGGGCGACGGTGCCGGGTCCAGGGTGCTCGACATCGGTTGCGGGGCGATGGGCTGGCTGCGGCTGCTGTCGGACTGGGTCGGCCCGTCGGGCTCCTGCACGGGCACCGATGTGGCCGCCGGCCTGCTTGCGCAGGCGCAAGATCTCGTGGCGGCCGAGGGTCTGCGCAACGTCGCTCTCGTCGACGACGACCTGTTCGACAGCCAGCTGCCGGAAGGAGCCTTCGACCTGGTCCACGCGCGGTTCCAGCTCGCCCCGCTGGGCTGCGCAGCCGAGCAGCTGACGGCGTACCGCCGGCTCCTGCGGCCGGGTGGCGTGCTCGTGCTGGAGGACCCGGACAGCTCCTCATGGGCCTACTCGCCCGAGGCACCACGGACCGCGGAGCTGATCGGGCTCGTGCGCGACGCGTTCCGCGCGGCGGGCGGCGACTTCGACGCCGGGCACGCTGCCGTCCACCTGCTCGCCGGCGACGGCCTCTACCCCACGTCGCGGGTGGAGCACGTGGAGCTGGCCGAGGGGCATGCCTACCTGCGGCTTCCGCTGCAGTTCGCCGCGTCGCTCCGGCCCAGGCTCGAGCAGCTCGTCCCCACGCCGGACCTGGACCGGTTGCTCGCGGACAGCGCCGCCGAGATCGAGCGGCCCGGCACCCGTGGCGAAACGTTCACCCTGGTGCAGACCTGGGCGACGGTGCCCTAGTGGCTGCAGCTCGGCGCCGATGGCATCCTGCAAATCTCGGGCCGGCCGGCTGAGGTCTCGGATCCCGGTCGGCCCGGTCCGCATCGCACCGGCGGCACCTATCGTCGACGGCATGGATGCGGTCGACGAGCAGGCGGCCCTGCGCGCCGACGTGCGTCGGCTGGGCAACCTGCTCGGGGAGTCGCTGGTCCGCCAGGAGGGACCGGAGCTGCTGGCTCTCGTGGAGCAGGTGCGCCGGCTCTCGCGCGACCACAGCAGCGCGGACCTCGCGGCGCTCCTGGAGAGCGTCGAGACCGACACCGCGGCCCGGCTGGTGCGCGCCTTCGGGACGTACTTCCACCTCGCCAACGTCACCGAGCAGGTGCACCGGGCCCGCGAGATGCGCGCCGAGCGCGCGGCCAAGGGTGGCTGGCTCAGCCAGACCGCGGAACGGGTGCGGGCGGCCGGCATCTCCGCACCCGAGGTCGCCGAGCTGGTCGGCCGGCTCGCGGTCCGCCCGGTGTTCACCGCGCACCCGACCGAGGCCGCCCGCCGCTCCATCCTGTCGAAGCGGCGACGGGTGGCCGAGCTCCTCGACGCGACGGACGACCCGCGTGCCGACCGGCGCATCGCCGAGGTCATCGACCTGCTCTGGCAGACCGCGGAGCTGCGCCTGGACCGGCCGGAGCCCCTGGACGAGGCCCGCAACGCGGCCTACTACCTCGACGAGCTGATGCTGCACACCGTCGCCGACGTGCTGGAGGAGCTCGCCGACGAGCTGGCCGGCCTGGGCGTCGAGCTGCCGACAACCTCGCGGCCGCTGACCTTCGGCAGCTGGATCGGCGGCGACCGCGACGGCAACCCCAACGTCACGCCGGAGGTCACCCACGACGTCCTCGTGCTGCAGCACGGTCACGCGCTGCGCGACCTGATCAGCGTCATCGACGACCTCATGCAGGACCTCTCGACGTCAGCCCAGCTCGCCGGCGCCAGCACCGAGCTGCTGGCGAGCATCGACCGCGACCTCGCGATCCTGCCCGACCTCGACCCCCGGGTGCGGCGGATCAACGCGGACGAGCCCTACCGGCTCAAGGGGAGGTGCGTGCAGCTGAAGCTGGCGCACACCCGCGACCGGATCGCGCGCGGGTCGGCGCACCGTCCCGGTCACGACTACCTCGGGTCGGCGGACCTGCTCGCCGACCTCACGCTGATGCGCGACTCGCTGGTGGCGCACCGCGGCGGGCTCGCGGCCAGCGGCCGGATGGACCGGCTCATCCGCACCGTCGCGACCTTCGGACTGCACCTGGCCACCCTCGACGTGCGCGAGCACGCCGACGCGCACCACCATGCGCTCGCGCAGCTCTTCGACCGCCTGGGAGAGCTGTCGTGGCGCTACGCCGACCTGCCGCGGGCCAACCGGCTGGAGCTGCTGCGCAAGGAGCTCGCGGGACGGCGCCCGCTCACGCCGCAGCCGGCCCAGCTGGACGAAGCGGGGGCGCGCACGCTGGCGGTGTTCGCGACGGTGCGCGAGTCGCTGGACACCCTGGGGCCGGAGGTGTGCGAGAGCTACATCGTGTCGATGACGCGCGGGGCCGACGACGTGCTGGCCGCGGTGCTGCTGGCGCGGGAGGCGGGGCTGGTCGACCTGTCCAGCGGCCTGGCCCGGATCGGCTTCGTGCCGCTGCTCGAGACGGTGGACGAGCTGCGCGAGGCCGGGCGGGTGCTGAACGACCTGCTGGCCGACCCGTCCTACCGCCAGCTGGTGCGGCTGCGCGGCGATGTCCAGGAGGTGATGCTCGGCTACTCCGACTCCAACAAGGAGGCCGGCATCGCGACCTCCCAGTGGGAGATCCACCGGGCCCAGCGACAGCTGCGCGACGTGGCGGTCCAGACGGGCGTACGGCTGCGGGTCTTCCACGGCCGCGGCGGCACCATCGGCCGCGGCGGCGGCCCGACGCACGACGCGATCCTCGCCCAGCCCTGGGGCACTCTCGACGGCGAGATCAAGGTGACCGAGCAGGGCGAGGTCATCAGCGACAAGTACTCGCTGCCCGCTCTCGCGAGGGAGAACCTCGAGCTCACGCTCGCAGCGACCCTCGAGGCCACCCTGCTGCACCGCGAGCCGCGGATCACCGACGCCGTGCTCGCCCGGTGGGACGACGTGATGGACGGGCTGTCCGCCGAGGCGCAGGGGGCCTACCGGGGCCTGGTCGAGCACCCTGACCTGCCGGCCTACTTCGTGCAGTCGACGCCCGTCGAGCTGCTCACCGACCTCAACATCGGGTCCCGGCCGTCACGACGCCCGGACTCCGGCGCCGGGCTGAGCGGGCTGCGCGCCATCCCGTGGGTCTTCGGCTGGACCCAGTCGCGCCAGGTCGTGCCGGGCTGGTACGGCGTCGGCACCGGTCTCGCCGCCGTCCGCGCGGCCGGACTCGGTGACGTGCTGGACGAGATGTACGACGGGTGGCACTTCTTCCGGACCTTCCTGTCCAACGTCTCGATGACGCTGGCCAAGACCGACCTCGGCATCGCGGCGCACTACGTCGAGTCGCTCGTCGACTCAGACCTGCGCCACGTGTTCGACCTGGTGCGCGCCGAGCACGACGTGACGGTGCGCGAGGTCCTGGCGGTCACCCGTGAGGGCACCCTGCTCGGGTCCAACCCGATGCTGGCCCGCACCCTGCAGGTCCGCGACGCCTACCTCGACCCGATCAGCTTCCTGCAGGTGTCGTTGCTCCGCCGGTGGCGCGACACGTCGGCCGAGGACGCCGAGCCGGACCCGCAGCTGCGGCAGGCCCTGCTGCTCACCGTGAACGGCGTCGCCGCCGGCCTGCGCAACACCGGCTGAGCACGCTCGGCGTCCTAGGCGGTCCGCGGGCGGGCACCCGGCCCGAGGCGTCCGACGACCTCGCGGGTGCCGCGGACGTCGTGCCCGGCACCGCAGCGCAGCACCATGTCGACCCGCCCACCGCAGCCGCGGTGCTCGAACTCGGTGGCCGGCCCGGCCTCGTCGCCGAGGTAGCGGTCACCCCACTGCTGGAGCGCGACCAGCACCGGGTACAGGTCGATCCCCTTGTCGGTGAGGCGGTACTCGAGCCGCTGGCGCTGGCCGGGTTCGCGGTAGGGCTCCCGGCGGAGGATGCCCTGCGTCACCAGTCGGTCGAGACGGTCCGTGAGCACCTGACGGGGGATGGCCGTGCGCACCGTCATCTGGTCGAAGCGCCGGATGCCGCTCATCACCTCGCGGAGGATCACCAGCGACCAGCGGTCCCCCACGACCTCGGCGGCGCGCTCGATCGTGCAGCCCTCGCTCGACCACTGCAACGCCTCGGGCTGGGTCATCGGCTGCTCCTGCGTCGAGATGAGTTCACTTGACAGACTCAGAGTCTAGCCCCATGTTGGGTCCATGTTGCGAACTCAGGTACGTCCGGCCGGTCCCGGCGACGCGGCGGCGCTGCACGACCTGCTGGCCGGGCTGTCGCCGGAGTCCGGCTACCGGCGGTTCCTCGTCGGTGTCGGGGCTCCGTCGGCGCGCATGGTCGCTGCGCTGCTGAGGCGGGATCCCACGCACGGCGCGTGGGTCTGCACGGCCGGCGGCCGGCTGGTCGGGCACGCGATCTGGGGGGCCGACGACGGGGCGGCCGAGCTCGGGGTCGTGGTGACCGACGCCTGGCAGCGCCGAGGGGTCGGCCGGTCGCTGACGGCCGCGGCCGCAACGGAGGCGCGTGCCCACGGCCTGTCCGACGTGCGCATGCACGTGCACGCCAGGAATCGCAGCCTGGTCCGGCGCCTGAGCACCGGCGCCACCGATGCCGTGCTGGCCGACGGCATGGTCACGGTCACCCGGCCGCTCGTCGACCTGCTCGGCGATCCCTCCCCCGCACCAGGTGCTGTCGAGCCGTGGACCGGTGCGGGTCAGGTGTTGAAGGTGTTCTGGGCCCGCTCCAAGCCGTGGGCGACCAGGGCTTCGACGGCGTCGGCGGCCCGGTCGACCTGGTAGTCGAGCTCCTTGCGCTCCGTACCGCTGAAGTCGCGCAGCACGAACGTCGCGGGGTCCATCCGACCGGGCGGGCGGCCGATGCCTATCCGAACCCGGTTGAAGTCGCCCGAGCCGATCGACCGGCGCACCGACTTCAGGCCGTTGTGCCCGTTGTCGCCGCCGCCCAGCTTGAGTCGGAGGCCCCCGAACGGCAGGTCGAGCTCGTCGTGCACGACCACCAGCCGCTCCAGCGGCACCTTGAAGAAGTCGAGCAGGCCGGACACCGGACCGCCGGAGTCGTTCATGTAGGACCGCGGCTTGGCCAGCACCACCCGGACGCCTCCGAGCCGACCCTCGAGGATCTCGGAGCGCGTCTTGTGCGCCTTGAAGCGGCCCGACATCCGCTCGGCGAGCAGGTCGACGACGAGGAAGCCGACGTTGTGCCGGTTCGCGGCGTAGGCCGGGCCGGGGTTGCCGAGCCCCACGACCAGCCAGCTGCCGGAGCCCTCCGGCGCCTCCCGGCCGCCGGCGGGCTCCCGCGACCGGCGCGGCCGCAGCAGGCTCAGCTGTCGCCCTTGTCCTCGGCCGACTCGCCCTCGGCAGCCTCGCCACCGGGCTGGGCAGTCGCGCCCTCGCCCTCGCCGTCGCCCTCGGCTGCAGCCTCGGCCTCGGCGGCCTGCTCCTCGTCGGTGACCTCGTGGACGATGCCGACCTCGGCCTCGGCTTCGGCGAGCTCCGCCTCGAGCTGCTCGGCCGTCGGGGCGGCGGTGACGTTGACGACCAGGGCGTCCTCGTCGGTGACCAGGGTGACGCCGTCGGGCAGCGTCACGTCCTTGGCGTGGATCTGGTCGGCGACACCGAGGCCCTCGACGGAGACGTCGACGCCGGTCGGGATGTTGGTCGCCTCGGCTTCGACCGACAGCGTCGTGGTGTCGAGGTTGACCAGGGTCTCGGGCGCGGCCTCACCGGTGAGGTGGATGCCTATCTCGACCGTGACCTTCTCGCCGCGACGCACGACCACCAGGTCGACGTGCTCGAGGAAGCCCTTGATCGGGTCGCGCTGCACGTCCTTGGGCAGGGCGAGCTCGTCCTTGCCCTCGATGTCGAGGGTGAGCAGGACGTTCGCCGTCTTGAGGGCGAGCATGAGCTCGTGGCCCGGCAGCGAGATGTGCCGCGGGTCGGTGCCGTGGCCGTACAGCACGGCGGGCACCCGGTTGGACCGACGGATGCGGCGGGCGGCGCCCTTGCCGAACTCGGTGCGTGACTCGGCGACGATACGGACCTCGGACACGGCGACAGGCTCCTCGGGACGACTTCAGGTACGGCGATCGTGTGGCGTGCGGGTGATGCGGTGGTCGGCGCACGGCGGGGCGGCTTCTCGGACCACCGCGTCGATCACGGAGACCCTGGTGGAGACCGCTGACAAGCAGCGGATCCGGGCTTCCCTCGCCGGGCAACTGCGGCAGTCTAGCCGCGCGCCGGTGCGCGCCCCAAACCGGTGGTACGTCGCCGAGGTGATGCGTCGGTCACATCGGCGAGCCGGTCGGCTGCGAGCGGCGGGCCGGACGGCTCAGCTGTGGCCGTCGAACAGGCTGGTGACCGAACCGTCGTCGAAGACCTCGCGGATGCCACGGGCGATCAGCGGGGCGATCGAGAGCACGGTGAGCTTGTCGAAGCGCTGCTCCTCGCTGATCGGCAGCGTGTCGGTGACGACGACCTCGCTGATTCGGCTGTTCTTGAGCCGGTCGACGGCCGGCTCCGAGAGCACCGCGTGGGTGGCCGCGACGATGACGTCGGCGGCCCCGGCCTCGAACAGCGCGTCGGCGGCCTTGGTGATCGTGCCGCCGGTGTCGATCATGTCGTCCTGGAGGATGCAGGTCTTGCCGGCGACCTCACCCACGACCCGGTTGGCCTTGGCCTCGTTCGGCACGTTGGGGTCACGGGTCTTGTGGATGAACGCGAGCGGCGCGCCGCCGAGGGTCTCCGACCAGCGCTCCGCGAGCCGCAGCCGGCCGGCGTCCGGCGAGACGACGGCGACATTCTTGCGGTCGATGCGCCGGTTGACGTGCGAGGCGAGCAGGGGCAGCGCGAACAGGTGGTCGACCGGGCCGTCGAAGAAGCCCTGGATCTGCGCGGTGTGCAAGTCGACCGCCATCAGACGGTTGGCGCCGGCGGCCCGGAAGAAGTCGGCCATCAACCGGGCGCTGATCGGCTCGCGCCCGCGGTGCTTCTTGTCCTGCCGGGCGTAGCCGTAGAACGGGGTCACGACCGTGATGCGCTTGGCGGACGCGCGCTTGAGCGCGTCGGTCATGATGAACTGCTCCATCAGCCACTTGTTGAGCGGGAACGGGTGGCTCTGGATGACGAAGGCGTCGCAGCCCCGGACCGACTCCTTGTAACGGACGAAGATCTCGCCGTTGGCGAAGTCGTAGGCCGTCGTCGGCGTGAGCTCGATGCCGAGCTCCTCCGCGACCGCCTCGGCGAGCTCGGGATGAGCCCGGCCGGAGAAGAGCATCAGCTTCTTCTCACCGGTGGTCTTGATGAAGCTCATGCGTCCGACCCCTCCTCGTGCCGCGCGTCCGCTCGCGGCGCCTCGCCCTGCCCGGCCTGCGCTGAGTGCCCGGCCTGCCCTGTGTGCTCGGCCTGCCCTGATTGCTCGGCCTGCTCCGCGGCCGCGGCCGTGCGGGTGCCCTTGCGTCGCCGAGCCACCCAGCCGGCGATGTTCCGCTGCCGGCCACGGGCCACGGCGAGCTCCCCCGGGCCGACCCGCTCGGTGACCGTCGAGCCCGCCGCGACGTACGCCCCGTCGGAGACCTCCACCGGCGCGACGAGCACCGAGTCGCTGCCGACGAAGGCGTGCCGCCCGACCACGGTCCGGCCCTTGGCGACGCCGTCGTAGTTGGCCACGATCGTCCCCGCCCCGATGTTGGCGCCCTCGCCGATCGTCGCGTCGCCGACGTAGGACAGGTGCGGCACCTTGGCGCCGTCTCCGACGTCGGACGCCTTGATCTCGACGAAGCCGCCGGCCTTCGCGCCGCGGCCGAGCCGGGTCCCGGGGCGCAGGAAGGTGTACGGCCCGACGGTGGCGTCGGGCCCGACCACAGCGCCGTACGACGTCGCGTTGCTCACCCGGGCACCGGCGCCGACCTCGGTGTCGACGATGAGGCAGCTGGGGCCGACGACGGCGCCGGTCGCGACCGTCGTGCGGCCACGGAGCAGGGTGTTGGGCTCGAGGACCACGTCGCGCTCGAGGGTGACGTCGACGTCGACCCAGGTCGTCGCCGGGTCGACGACCGTGACACCCGCGCGCATCCAGCGCTCGACGGTGCGGCGGTTGAGCTCGCGGTGCAGAGCGGCGAGCTGCACCCGGTCGTTGACGCCCTCGACCGCCCAGGTGTCCTGCACGGCCAGCGCGCCGACGCGAGCGCCGTCGGCCACCGCGTGCGCGACGACGTCGGTCAGGTAGAGCTCGCCCTGGGCATTGTCGGTGTCGAGACGGGCCAGGCCGGAGCGCAGGGTCTCGGCGTCGAACGCGTAGACACCCGAGTTGACCTCGCGGACCGTCCGCTGCTCCTCGGTGGCGTCCTTCTGCTCGACGATGCCGACGACCTGGTCGTCGTCGCCGCGCAGCACCCGGC
>DATHAP010000043.1 GCA_035489715.1 Actinomycetes bacterium | reverse complement strand
CGGCGTCGGCCAGGTCCCGCAGCCGGCGCTCCAGCCGACGGCTGGTCCGCGCGGCCAGGTCGGGCAGCGCCTTGCCCAGCCGCGGGCCGCGGCCATCTCCGACCACCTGACCTGCAGCCACCAGCCGCAGCCATCTCGGCGAGTCCAGGAGCCCGGCGACCTCCTGCTGCCCGGACCGCCGCCGCGCCGCCACCTCCCGGTCCAGCCGCCGGGCCACCGGTCCCAGCACCAGCTCGGCCGGCTGTCCCTTGACCGACTCCCGCAAGAGCGCCGCCGCGGCGTCGACGTGGGCGGCTCCGGCCAGCGCCCCGTCGGCCCAGGCCAGTTCCCGTCGCTGCTCAGCGGCGACGTCGGCTGCCACCGCACCGAGCCGTCGGGCCAGGTCGACTGCCGACCGGCGACGGCGTACGGCCTGCTCGAGCTCGCTCGCGGCGCCGGCCCGACCGGCGCGGGCCATCGCGTCGAGGACCCGCAGCCGCTCCGCCGACTCGGCCAGCAGAGCCTCCGCGGCCGTCGCGGCACGCAGCCGTGGAGTCCAGGAGACCGACCGACCGGACGAGCCGGCCGACAGCACCCGGCCGATCTTCGAGCTGGCTGCGGCCGGCTGCAGACCTGCCGCCCGCACGGCGGCGTCGAGCCCGGCCAGCAGGTCCGGGTCGCCCTCGACGAGCTCGACCTCCAGCTCGCGCCACCGGAGCACCTCCGACCCGTGGCGCTCGACGGTGACCAGGTCGTCGGCCAGCTCGGCGACCACGGCGCCGCCCGGACCGACGAGGTGGCGCACCGCACGATGGGTGACGAGGGTCGCCACCGGCACCAGCGGCTGGTCTTCGGCGGCGATGGCGACGAGCAGCCGGCGCAGCGGCAGCGGCACCGCCGGTCGGCTCCCGAGCGGGCGCCGCACCTCCAGCCGCTCACCACCGGCGACGGGGAGCTTCAGGTGCCAGCCGTCGTCCGAGCCACCGGTGCGGCGGCGCAACGTGACGCGGTGCTGCTGCAGGGCCAGGTCCGCCGTGTCGTAGTAGGTCGCGGTCAGCACCTGCACCGGCAGCTCGTCGACGCGCGCGACAGGCCCGACGCCGAGCAGGTCGGGCACCTCGGCGCCCTCGGGCAGGTCGTACTTCGCCTCGATCTCGAGGTGCTGCGTGGTGGCCATGCCCGCCTACCGCACCGGCTCGTGCCGCTCGTGGGCGACGACCCGGCCGGCCTGCAGGTGCAGGAGCCACCAGCCGCCCTTGCGCAGGTCGACGTCGTGCGGCGGCCGGGCCGGCCCGAGCCGCCCCAGCGCGCCGACCAGGTCGGCGACCACCGACCGGGGGCCGCAGAGCGCGGTCGTGGTGCGGGTGGCCTCCTCGACCAGCTGCTTGACGATCTCGCGCTGGTGCTCGGGGTAGGCGGCCCGGCCCAACCGGGCGTCGACGGTGATCGGCGTCCGGGCGGCCCGGCCGTACGGCCGCAGGGTGCTCGTGCACGCGGCGCTGTCCGCGCTGCGCAGGGCCTCGACGCCGAGCCGGTCCAGGACGGGCACCAGGTCGTCGGCCTGCTCCCGGCCACGGCGGGACAGCGTCCGGGCGGGCTGCCCGTCGCGCCGCACGGCCGTCGACCGGGTCCGGCCGCTGCGGAGCAGGACCACAGGGCGGGTCTCCTTGGCCGACCGGACGAAGGCGTCGAGGACCGTGACGTCGCTGTGCTTGGTCAGGCGTCGCCGTGCGGCGCGCACCGGCAGCCACTCCAGCTCGTCCACCTCGTCGGACTCGGCGAACTCGCCGCCCGAGTGCCGCATCGACCAGTAGGTGACCGCCTTGTCGGCGACCTTGCCCCGGACCCGGACCCGGTAGCGCGTCGTCAGCAGGCAGGGCCCGAGCTCGGCGACCGACCCGGTCTCCTCCTCGACCTCGCGCACCGCCGTGACGATGAGGTGCTCGGCCGCCTTGGCCTTGCCCTTGGGCAGGGACCAGTCGTCGTACCGTGGCCGGTGGACCACCGCGACCTCGGGCTGGTCGGCAGCCCCGCGCCACAGGACGCCGCCGCCGGCGACGACGAGGGGCCGGGTCACGGCGCGACCTCGCGCCACAGGTCCAGGTAGACCTGCGCGGCCCGGCTGGCCGGCGCGGTCGCCGTCACGGGGGCGCGGTGCTGCGCCATCTGCTCGATCGCCGACAGCGCAGGCACCAGAGTCTCGGCGACCCGCGCGCGGTCCCGAGGGATCGACTCGACGACCTCGCGGTGCAGCCGCTTGCGCCGGTCGACCATCGAGAAGAAGGCAACCACGTCCGGCCGGTGCCCCTCCACCGCGGCCACGAACCGCACCAGCTGGTCGAAGGTGCGCAGCGACAGGGTCGCCGGGATCAGCGGGACGAGCAGCACGTCGGTCGCCTCGAGGACGTTCTCCGACACCAGCGACGCCGACGGCGGGCAGTCGAGGACGACGAGGTCGTAGTCGTCGCGCACGGTGGCGAGCAGCTGGGAGAGCCGCCGGGTGCGCCGCTTGGTGTCGTCGAGCTCCAGGTCCATGTTGCGGTAGCTGAAGT
Source organism: Actinomycetes bacterium (assembly GCA_035489715.1). NCBI lineage: Bacteria > Bacillati > Actinomycetota > Actinomycetes > Actinomycetes bacterium. Next base: position 8,909 of record DATHAP010000043.1, on the reverse strand, counting down.
CCGCCGGCAGCAGGTCCAGACCGTCGAAGTCGGTCGCCTTGATCGCGTCCTCGAGCGGCCGCCGACGGGTCACGAGTGCGCGCCCGCCGCCCTTCACCTTCGGCTTCACCCGGAAGAGGTAGGTCGCCGACCCCTGCGGGTCCAGGTCCCAGAGCAGCGTGCGCCGCCCCTCGCGCGATGCGAGGTGGGCCAGGTTGACGGCCGTCGTCGTCTTCCCGACCCCACCTTTGATGTTGTACGTCGCCAGGACCCTCACGAGCGACCCGCCAGGTGAGCCAGCCGGCGCCGGTTGGCCGGCCGGGCGAACCGGCCGAAGGCCTCGTCGAACTCGCGCCGCGCGTCGTCCTGGGCCGCGTCCAGGTGGCCGATCAGCTCGCCCAGCGCGAGCACCGCCTCGGTCGGGGTGCCGTCGCGCATCATCTCCTCGGCGAAGTCGCGCAGCTTGGCGCGCTGCACCTCGGTGTCCTGGAAGCGGCCGAGCACGTCCTGCAGCACCTTGAGGTCCGCCACCAAGGCCTTGCGGTCCCCCTTGTCGAGCAGGGGTGAGAACACCTCGAGGGCGTACCGCAGCTCCTTGCACCGCTTGCGCAGCCCGTGCAGGTCGCTGGCCGGCGAGTCGGCGTGCACCGCCGTGCCGTCCTTCGTGACCCGCCGGCCGGCCCGGTGGATCGCCGAGCGCGCCACGTCGTCCGCGGTCCCCGACTCGGCGGGGCGCTCGTCGGCCAGGGCGGTCAGCCGGTCAGCCCACTCGCCGACCAGGCGCTGGTAGCGCGCCGACCGCAGGCCGCGCACCAGGCGGCGCCGCTCGGCCGTGCGCCGCCGCCGCAGGTGCTCGCCGAGCGCCCGGAGGTCGGAGGGGCCGGCCGCCACCAGCCACCCGGCCATGGTGGGCAGGTCCAGCCGGTAGACGTCGAGGTCGCGCACCGGGGTCGTCAGGTCGCCCAGCCACTTGAACCGGGGCTCCCAGGTCTCCCGCAGGTCCGCCGGCATGGCCGGCCTGGCGAGCTTCAGCGTCGAGCGGGTCCGGCGCACCGAGACCCGGAAGTCGTGCAGGAACTCCGTGTCGACGTCGTCGAGCAGCCCGGGCAGGTTGGCCGACATGGTGTCCAGGAAGCCACGCAGGACGTGCGCGACGTACGTCGTCGCCGGTGCATCGGGTCCGGGCGGCTGGTCCTCGGGCTCCTCGGGTGCGCCGCCACCGGCCGCCGCCTCGCGCAGTCCGAGGCCGCCCAGCACCTTCACCGCCGCCCGGCCGTCCGAGTCGTAGCCGCGCAGCGGCGTCACCCGCACCTGGTCCGGCTCGTCGACGGTGACCCGGACGACGAGCTTGTCGTCGGTGTTGCGCAGCTCCACCAGGCGAAGGTGCCGCCGCTGCACCGCGAGATCCATGAGAGCGCGCATCTCGATCACGGGTGCCAGCCGGTCCAGCAGCGGTCCTGGAGGCAGTGCGGCGGACATCGCCGGCAGCCCGAGACCGTCGGCCGGCGCGGACAGCTCCTGCTCGTCGTCCACGAGCACCAGCTCGTCCTTGCCCGCCGACGTCCGCAGCTGCAGCGTCAGACCCGCCTTCGCCAGCCGCCGGTCGAACGTGTCGAGCGAGGTGACCCGCACCGGCCGCCGGGTGTGCGCGTCGACGCGGAACCGCTCGGCCAGCCCCGCGGTGACGGCCGGCACGTCGAGGGCGCCCTCGGTCGGCGTGAGGCTCCTCGTGCGGGTCGGCATGGTGGCCCGGAGGCTAGCGGTCCCGGGTGAACGCCGGACCTCGCCGACCGGTCAGGAGGGTGGCGGGGCGAGCGCCTCGACCGATGCCCTGCCCCGCGCGTCGACCGGCAGGTGCAGGACGAGCAGGCCGCCCTTGCGCGGAGCCTCGACGGACCGGGCCTCGATCCCCAGCCCGGTGAGCACTTCGCCCAGCACCCGGTCCAGGGTCTTGCGCTGGGTGCAGACCACCGCCTGCCCCGGCCGGGCCACCAGGTCGGACAGGACCTGCCGGGCACCGGCCGGGTCACGTGCCGACCCGTCCTCGCTCAACAGCGGCTCGGCCAGCACCGGCAGCCCGAGGGCCGCGCCGAGCGGCTCGACCGTCTCGAGGCAGCGACGCGAGTCCGAGCTGTGGATGCGCTCGACGGCGTACGTCGTCAGCAGATCCGCCAGCGCGGCGGCCTGCGTGCGCCCGCGCTCGTCCAGCGGGCGCTCCGCGTCCGGCCCGTCCCACTGCGACCGCTGGCCGGCGCGGGCGTGCCGCACCAGCACCACCTGACGCACCGCGCCGAGCTCGCCGGCCACCGCCGCGGCCACGGCGTCCTCCTCGCCGACCTCGACCTCGCCGGGCAGCCGCCATTCGAGGGACTCGAGCCCTCCGAGCACCTCGACCGGCCAGAACCAGCCACCGGGCACGCCGCTGCCGGCCCGGCCGTCGGCCTCGACGTGCGGCCCGGGGGGGCCGAACCGCGTGCCACGCGGCGCGGCAGCAAGTGCGGCGGCCAGGGGGTGGTCGCCGGCCACGACGCGGGAGGGCAGCTCGGAGCCCCGGGCGGTGCGGACGACCCCGACGGTCACCCGGCCGTCCTCGTCCCGCCGCCACGGGACGAGCCCGGCCTGGACCGGGCCTGGTTCCTGGTCGGCCACCGCAGGCTCAGCCGACGACGTCCGGGATCGCGTGGTGGCGGCGGGCGAGCAGCTGCTGGTAGTCCACGGCCGGCCCGTCATGGGATCGTCTCCGCCACGAGCCGTCCGGCTGCTGCTCCCAGCAGTCGATGTCGTCGTGGAAGCCGAGGTCGAGGGCGTCGTCGAGCCGGGCCCGGGCCGCCGGGTCGGTGACGCTCAGCAAAGCCTCGACGCGCCGGTCCAGGTTGCGCTCCATGATGTCGGCGCTGCCGATGAGCAGGATCGGGTCACCGTCGTTGGTGAAGCGGTAGACGCGGGAGTGCTCGAGGAACCGGCCGAGGATGCTGCGCACCCGGATCGTCTCGGACAGACCCGGGACCCCGGGCCGGAGCGCGCACATGCCGCGCACCAGCAGGTCGATCGGAACGCCCCTCCGCGACGCGCGGTAGAGCTCGTCGATCAGCTCCAGGTCGACCAGGCTGTTGAGCTTGACCCGGATCCCGGCCGGCCGGCCACGCGCGGCGTTCTTGGCCTCCTTGCGGATCAGGGCCGTGAGCCCTTCGCGCATGGAGTCCGGGGCGACGAGCAGGTTGGTGTAGCTGCTGTGCTTCGTGTAGCCGGACAGGTGGTTGAAGAGGTCCGCCACGTCCGCGCCGATCGCCGGGTTCGCCGTGAGCAGCCCGAAGTCCTCGTAGACCCGCGCGGTCTTGTGGTGGTAGTTGCCGGTCCCGACGTGCACGTAGCGGCGGAGCACGGAGTCGCCCTCGGAGCGGACGACCAGCGCGAGCTTGCAGTGCGTCTTCAGGCCGACCAGTCCGTAGACGACGTGGCAGCCGGCCTGCTCGAGCTTGCGCCCCCACCGGATGTTGGCCTTCTCGTCGAACCGCGCCTTGATCTCGACCACCACCAGCACCTGCTTGCCGGCCCGGGCGGCCTCGATCAGCGCGTCGACGATCGGCGAGTCGCCGCTGGTCCGGTAGAGGCTCAGCTTGATGGCCTGCGTCGCCGGGTCGGCGGCCGCCTGCTCGATGAGCGCCTGGACCGTGGTGCCGAACGAGTCGTAGGGGTGGTGGACCAGCACGTCACTGCGCCGCATCGCGGCGAATATGTCCGGGGTCCCCTCGCCGGTGCGCAGGGCCGGCGGCGTCTCCGGCGCCAGCTCGGGGTAGCGCAGCTCGGGGCGGTCCAGGTCGGCGATCATCCACAGCGCGGCCAGGTCGAGCGGGCCGGTGAGGCGGTAGACCTCACGCTCGGTTATGTCCAGCTCGCGGACCAGGAGTGACAGCACGCGGTCGCTGGTGTCGGCCTCGACCTCCAGCCGCACCGGGTTGCCGAACCGCCGGCGGGACAGGCCTCGCTCGATCGCCTGGAGCACGTTGTCGGCGTCGTCGTCGACCTCGAGGTCCTCGTTGCGGGTGACCCGGAAGGCCCAGGACTCCTGGACCTTCAGCCCCGGGAACAGCTCGGGCAGCTGGGCGGTGATGACGTCCTCGATGGAGATGAACCTCGTGCGCTCCGCGTCGGTGGCCAGGTAGCGCGGCAGCAGCGGAGGCACCTTGACCCGCGCGAAGTGCTCGCCGCCGCTCTCCTCGTCGCGGACGACGACCGCGAGGTTGAGGGAGAGGCCGGAGATGTAGGGGAAGGGGTGCGCGGGGTCCACGGCGAGCGGGGTGAGCACCGGCAGGATGCGGTCGGCGAACAGCTCGCGCATCCGCTTGCGCTCGGGCTTGCCGAGGTGGTCCCAGCGCAGCAGCCGCACCCCCTGCTCCTTGAGCTCGGGTCGCAGGTGGTCCGCGAAGAGCACGGCGTGCCGCTCGCACAGCCGGTGAGCCTTCGCGGAGACCTCCTCGAGACGCTCGCGGGTCGTTTGACCGGTCGCACTGCGCGTGGTGACGCCCGTTGCCAACCTGCTCTGCAGCGCAGCGACCCGCACCATGAAGAACTCGTCGAGGTTGCGGGCGAAGATCGCAGCGAAGCGCACCCGCTCGAGCAACGGGACCGAAGGGTCCTCGGCGAGCTGCAGCACCCGGTCGTTGAAGTCGAGCCAGCTGGCGTTGCGGTCTCCGAAGCGGCCGGCGGGGAGCCCGGAGTCCCTCGGCGGGGTGCTGGGCTCCTCGACCTCCTCGGCGGTGTCGTCGGCGTAGCGGCGGGGCTCCGGCTCGGAGTCCGCCTGCACCACCTGGATGAGGTCGGTCACGGCGCCAGGCTGCCCTGAGCGGCGGCCGATGGGAAGGCACGAAGGTGAACGGAGCCTGAACACGAGGTGTCCGGTGCCTGTCGATGTGCTCAGGAGACCGTGCGGCCCTGGCGAGCCGGTCGACGGAGGTGCCATCGTCACGGCCATGGCAATCCAGACGCCCTCCGCCGTGTCGCTCGCGCCCGACGAGCGCGACCTCGTGGTCGAGGTCGTCGACGCGCTGCAGCCCCGGCTGCAGGAGGTCGCCCCCGACTCGCTGCGGCACATGGTGGCCTCCGCCCTCGACGAGCTCGGCGAGGTGCGGGTGACGACCTACCTGCCGATCATCGTCGAGCGTCGCGTGCGGCAGCAGATGCGCCTCGAGCAGGCCGGGCGCATCCCGGCCTGACCGTCGTCGCCGGCCCGTGGGCCGGTGCCGGCCACGGCAGCCCCTGAGTCGCTCTGTCAGTGGTCCGGGTCGCACGGCAGCCGACCCGCGGCGACCGCGGCCTTCAGCGCCTCGTGGTCGCGCTCGGTCTGGTCGGCGTACGTCCGGGCGAACTGCGACAGCGCTGTGTCCAGCGACGAGCTGGTCCCGACGTAGCCGGCGATCGCGGAGGCGCCGCTGGTGCGCGCATGCCCCTTGGCGAGCAGCAGCCCGCAGATGCCCGCGTAGTCCGTGAGGGCGCCGGGGTCCAGCCCGTCGATCGTGATGGCGCCCTTCATGTCGCGGAACTGCCGGACGTAGAACTGTCGCTGCCCGACCGAGGTCCAGCCGAGGAACGGGTCGCTCACGGTCTGCAGCGCCTGCTGGTACTCGACCACCCGCTGCCCCTGGTGCACGTGGCGGGGCGAGTCGCCGTGGACGTACTTCGCGACGACCGACCGCCGTGCCTCCTTCAGCTGCAGGAAGACCACGTCGTCGGGGCTGCTGCCCTCGAGCAGCGCGACGTACGCCCGCAGGCCGACCGAGCCGACACCCACGACCTTGTGCGCGATGTCGACGATGCTGTAGCCGCCGAGCAGGCGGGCCCAGTGCGGGCGCAGCGTCGTCAGGTAGTCGTCCAGTGCCGCCGCGACCCGGTCGGCCTGCACGACGGTCGGATGCGTGATGAGCGGCGGCTCGTCGACGATCCGCCGCTCCCCGTCCCGCTCCTCGGTGAAGCGCGGCAGCGCCCGGTCGCTGGTGCGCTTGCGGGCCCGGCGGGCAGCACGCTCGATCTCCTGCACCGTGCTGTCCTCGGTCGCCGACTCGACCAGTCGGTCGACGTCGACCCGCTCGTAGGACCGGGCGATCAGCGGCCGGTCCGCCAGGTAGCGCACCTGCTCGCGGTAGGCCTGCACGCAGGTGCGCACCGCCCGGTCGCAGTCGTCCTCCGAGGACCCGTTCTGCCGCCCGGCGACCCACACGCTGGCGACGAGCCGGCGCAGGTCCCACTCCCACGCACCCGGGTGCGCCTCGTCGAAGTCGTTGAGGTCGAAGACCAGGTCGCGCTCCGGCGAGGCGTAGAAGCCGAAGTTGCCGAGGTGCGCGTCGCCGCAGATGACCGGGGTGATGCCGGTCGACGGCAGGCCGGCGAAGTCGCCGGCGTGCACGGCCGCCGCGCCGCGCAGGAACGCGTAGGGGGACGCCGCCATCCGCCCGACCCGCACCGGCACCAGCCAGTCGATGCGGCCGAGGTGGGCCTGGGCGAGCTGGTCGACCGGGTCGACCCGCGACGGCGACGGCTCCCACGTGGCGAACGCCGACCGGGGGACCCGCTCGCGCAACGCCCTGCCGTCGGCCCACCGCAGCTCGCGAGGCCGCGCCCGCCGGCGCAGTGAGCTGAAGTCGTCGGCATCGACCGACTCGACGAGCACCGGGGGGACCGCCGTCGAGTCACCGGTGGGCGGCTCGTCGGGTCCTGCACCGGAGGTGCTCATCGCACTCGACGATATCGCCGGGAATGGCTCAACCCGGGCGCAGCACGTCGGTGACCTCGACCTGCACGGCGCGGAACGCGGCCGGCGTCCCGCGCAGCACGGCGAGCCTCGGGTCGGGCACGTCGAGCACCGGGCCGGTGACGAGCGGGCGCAGCGGCGCGAGCCGCCGGTCCTCCAGCACCGGCTCCACGGAGCGCCGGTCACCGCCGAGCACGACGGCGTCCAGCCGCGCCGTCTCCGGCAGCAGCACCGCGGCTGCCACGTCGGCCGCTGCTGCCAGTGCGACCCGCACCTGGCCCTCCCGGCGCCGGGCGAAGCGCTGCTGCGACCAGCCGCCGGCGGCGCTGCGGCCGTGGACCTGGCGGCTGCCGACCTTGGACGAGACCAGCGACGTACCGTCGAAGACGCCGGCGGCGAAGCCGCCGAGGCGCACCAGGAGCACGCCGACCCGCCGGTCGCGCAGGGCGTGCTCGACGATCCCGCCGTACGTCGTGCCGGCGGCGACCAGCGGCGGGAAGGGGACCGTCAGCCGGGCCACCGACCCGTCCTCGGCCCGGACCACCACCGCGTCCGGCCCGGCCTCGCACGCCGTCGGACCGTGCTTGCCGGCGAAGCGGTCCAGCCAGCCGGCCAGCCGCTCGGCCTCGACCGTCACCCGGCGACGGGCGGGGCCGCGGGCGGAGGACACCGGGTCATCGTCTCAGTCGCAGCACGGGCCGCCGGACGCCGGAAAGGCCTTGCCCTGCTGGCTACCGTGATGGGCATGGTCCCGACGCACACGCTGCTGCTGTTCGTCGCGGCCAGCATCCCGCTCATCGTGATGCCGGGCCCGGCCGTCGCGTTCATCCTCGGCACCACCCTGCGCAACGGTCGCCGGCCTGGCCTCGCCGCGACGGCGGGCGTCGAGCTCGGCTACCTCGTGCACGTCGTCGGCGCCGTGGTCGGGGTCTCGGCGCTCATCGCGTCGACCGCGCTCGCGTTCACCGCGGTCAAGGTCGCCGGCGCCTGCTGGCTGCTGTGGCTCGCCGTGCAGGCCTGGCGCAGCAAGGGCGACCACACGCTGGCCGACCTGGGCCGCGACGACGTGCCCGCCGGCTCGGCCTCGACCGCGTTCCGCCGGGGGCTGCTGGTCGGGGCGCTCAACCCCAAGACCGCGGTGTTCTACCTGGCCTTCCTGCCGCAGTTCGTGAGGCCAGGTGCGGGCCCCGTGCCCGCGCAGCTGCTCGAGCTCGGGGTCCTCTTCATCCTGCTCGCAGCCGCCGTCGACGCGCAGTGGGCGATCGCCGGCGGCGGGCTGCGCCGGCTGGTGCCGCGGCTGCGGATGGCGGTCGTGGACCGGGTGTCCGGCGTGGTCCTCGCCGCGCTCGCCGCCGTCACCCTGGCCGCGCGCCGGGTCAGCAGCGCCTGACGGGTGCCGTTCGCGCGGCCGGCCGACCGGCCCTCCGGAGCGGAAGCGCGGGCAAGACACCGCGAAGCGTCTCCGGAGACGAGCACCGGCGGCCCGACGGGTGCCGTTCGCCCGGCCGCTGGTCGTTTGCGAGGCTGGGCGGCATGGCGGACTACGGGCACGACCTGCTCTTCGGCGCGTTCGTGCCACCCGTCGCCGAGCAGTCCGAGACGGTCGTGACCCTGGCCCGCATCGCCGACGCGAGCGGGCTGGACCTCTTCACCGTCCAGGACCACCCCTACCAGCCGCGGTTCCTCGACACCTGGACCCTGCTCTCCTACCTCGCCGCCCGCACCCAGCGGGTGCACCTGGTGCCCAACGTCGCCAACCTGCCGCTGCGGCAGCCGGCGGTGCTGGGCAGGTCGGCCGCCAGCCTCGACGTCCTCAGCGACGGCCGGGTCGAGCTCGGGATCGGTGCCGGCGCCTTCTGGGACGCGATCGAGGCGATGGGCGGACAACGCCGCTCGCCGGGCGAGGCGGTGCGGGCGCTGGAGGAGGCGATCGGGGTCATCCGGGCCGTCTGGGGACCCGGCCGGACGCCCCGCATCGACGGCGAGCACTACCGGCTGGCCGGCGCCAAGCCGGGGCCGGTGCCGGTGCACCCGATCGGGATCTGGGTCGGCGCCTACGGCCCCCGGATGTTGGCCCTGACCGGCCGCCTCGGGGACGGCTGGCTGCCCAGCCAGGGCTACGCGCCGCCCGAGCGGCTTCCCGAGATGAACGCCCGCATCGACGAGGCCGCGGAGGCCGCCGGCC
>DATHAP010000042.1 GCA_035489715.1 Actinomycetes bacterium | reverse complement strand
CTGCGTGGCGTTCGACTGCGCCCCCGGGGTGCGCGAGATCGTCACCGACGGCGTGGACGGCGTCGTGGTGCCGCCGCGCGACGTGGCCGGCCTGGCGGAGGGCCTGGACCGGGTCATGGACGACGAGGACCTGCGGCGCCGCCTCGGCACGGCGGCCCGCGCCGGCGTGCGGCGCTTCGCGCCGGACCAGGTCCTCGCGCAGTGGGAGGACGTCTTCGCCCTGGTGGATCGATAGCTGGTGGATCGATAGCTGGCGAACCGCTAGGTGGTGGACCGCTCAAGAGCGGGCGGGCCGCTACCGAAATCGGAGTATGCGTTCCGTGCTCCGCCCCGCCCTGGCTGCGCTGGCGTCGGCAGCAGCCGTCGTGCCGCTGCTCGTCGCCGGGCCCCTCACGCCCGGCCAGGCCGGCACCTACGACACCGGTAGGGTCACCAAGGTCGTCGACGGCGACACGGTGATCGTGGACCACCGGGCGGTGGTGCGGCTGATCGGCATCGACACCCCCGAGCACGGCCAGTGCGGCTACGACGCGGCCACCAGGGCGCTGCGTCGCCTCGTCGGCGGCGAGCAGGTCGTGCTCCGGTCCGACACCGGCCGCAGCGGCCTGCGCGGGCGTCCCGAGCGCCGCGTCCTGGTCAAGTCCGGCGGGCAGCAGGTCGACGCGACCACCTGGCTGCTCGAGCGGGGGATGGGCGTCTGGATGCCCCGCAAGGGCGAGGTCACCAACAGCAAGGCGCACCACCGGGCGGCCGACCTGGCCGCCGCGGCCGACACCGGCTGGTTCGACGAGGACCGCTGCGGGGCCGGCCCCGGGCCGGAGGGTGCCCTGCAGATGACGGTGCAGTGGAACGCCGACGCGACCAAGGCGCTCAGCGACGCGCAGCGCCGCAACGAGGAGTTCATCCGGATCCGCAACGTCAGCACGGTGCCGGTCGACATCGACGGGTGGACGCTGCGGGTCGGCAACGACCGCAGCCGCAAGGTGCCGGCCGGCGGTGCGATCCCGCCCGGCGGGACGGTGACCGTCCACGTCGGATACGGGACGAACACCTTCACCGACCGGTACCTCGGAAGCAGCGCCCCGATGCTGCAGAACGCCGACCAGAGCGGCCGCCGCCACCTCGGCGCCGGGGCCTACCTGGTCGACCCCCGCGGAGACATGCGCGCGTACATGACCTGGCCGTGCGTCGTCGGCTGCACCGACCCGACAGGTGGTGCGGTCCACATCTCCGAGGTCCTAGTCGACCCCGGCGGCCCGCTCAACGGCGAGTACGTCGCGATCACCAACTCGGGCCCGTCGCAGGTCCGCAGCGGCGACCTGGTCGTCGAGATCTGGCCGTGGGTCTACGAGCTGCCGTCCGACCACGTGCTGGACCCCGGCGAGACGGTCGTGATCCACGGCGGGTCCGGCCGGAACGAGCGTCTGCGACGCTTCCTCGGCGCGGTCAACCCCCCGCTGCGCACACTCGGCGGCCAGGTCGTGCTGCGGACGTACGACGCCATCCTGCTCGACTGCCACCGCTGGGGCGGCGGGCGCTGCCCGACCTACGGCTGACCCAGGGGATTTGATAACGTCCGGCCACCGTGCCGCTCCCAGATTTCGTCGTCGTCGGCGCCCAGAAGGCCGGGACGACCAGCCTCTACCGCATGCTGCGCAGGCACCCGCAGATCCACATGCCGCGGACCAAGGAGCTGCACTTCTTCGACACCCACTGGGACCGCGGGATCGACTGGTACGCCGCCCAGTTCACCCCGAGGCTGTGGGAGCGCCGCCGCGGCGAGGCCACGCCGTACTACCTGTACCGGCCCATGGTCCGCGAGCGGATGCTCCAGGTGCTGCCCAAGGCGCGGCTCGTGGTGATCCTGCGCAACCCGGTCGACCGGGCCTACTCGCACTACTGGCACGACCTGCGCCGCTTCGAGCTCGAGCGCCACACCCGTGAGGTCTTCCCGACCTTCGAGTCCGCGGTGGCCTTCGAGCGGCCGTACCTGCTGGGCCACTTGATCGGTCGCGAGGGCCCGGAGCTGTGGAAGGAGGCCGAGGGCCGCCGCGGCACCTACGTCCGTCGCGGTGAGTACGCCGACCAGCTGGTGCCGTTCTTCGACTCCTACGGTCGCGACCGGGTGCACGTCATGCTCCTCGACGACCTGATCGGCGACCGCGAGGGCAGCCTGCGCCACCTGTTCGGCTTCCTGCGGGTGGTCAAGCGCCCGGCCGGCTGGATCGATGACGTCCAGGCCAACGCCTACCGCAAGCGCGATGAGACCGGGCGGATGCGGAAGACGCAGTACGTCGCCATGGACCCGGTGACCCGGGAGGTGCTCGTGGAGCACTTCCGGCCGTACAACGAGCAGCTGGGCGCGCTGCTCGGCCGCGACCTGAGCCACTGGACCTGACCTCGCCGCAGGCACGCGGCAAGGGTCCCAGGACTAGCCGGTGGGGGCGTAGACCCTCAGCTGGCGCTCTTTGAGCACCGGCTCCCAGCCCTGTGCGGCCTTGGGCTTGGTGCGGGACATCACCGGGCTCCACACCAGCCAGGTGGCGGGGTCGCCGTCGGAGGCCGGCGGCTCGGCCAGCTCGTGGTCGGTCCGCTCGACCTCGGCGTGGACCACCCGGTCGCCGCCGAGCGCCTCGCGGGAGTAGATCTGCAGGATCAGGGCGTCCCGGTCGTCGGTGACGATGGTGTCGATCCGGGCGTCGTTGCGGGCGAGGAAGGAGCGGACGTCGTTCCATGCCGCGTCGCGCGGGTTGTCGGCGATGTCGTCGAGCATGGGGACGCACCACACCGCGAGCCCCACCGCGGCGACCGCGGCGGTCAGCACCCGCCCGGCCCCTCGGTGCCGCTCGGGCAGCCGGGCCCGCACCGCCCCCAGGGCGGCCGCCACCGCGGCCGCCGCACCGAGGCACAGCGGCGGCAGGACCGGCACCCAGTAGCGCATCAGTGAGGCGTTGATCCGGATGAAGCCCGGGTCGATCAGCCCGGACACCAGGGTGAGGGGCAGCCACATGGAGACGAACCAGCCGAGCATCAGCACCAGGCCGCGCCGCCGGACGAGCAGCGCCCCGAGCACCGTCAGCACCAGGGTCGCCATCACGACGACGGTCTGCGGGTAGAGGACGACCGCGCGCGGGAAGCGCAGCAGCGCGTCGGTCCGGGTCAGGTCGGCGATCGGGCTGCCGTGCTCGCTGCCGACCTTCAGCCGGACCAGCGGGTCGCCGTGCGCCCACCAGTTGACGACGAGCTCGAGCACCAGGCACGACAGCATGCCGGCCGCGACCTGCACCCAGCGGCGCAGGGGCAGCCGCCAGCCGGCCAGCACACCGAGCACGACCGGGAACACGAAGACGGTCAGCTCGCGGACCAGGTAGGCCCAGCCGAAGGCCAGGCCGGCGCCAATGAACAACCAGGACCACCAGGACCACCAGGACGGCCCGGACCACCGGGAGGCCGCAGCGGAGCCGTCGCGGTCACCTTCGTCGCGGCGCGCACCGGTCACCAGCAGCGCCAAGCCGAGGGTGAAGAACGCCGTGGACGGGATGTCGGGCAGCAGCTGCCACGAGGTCATCCGCTCGCTGCCGACCGAGATGACCGTGTCGACCAGGACCGGGTGGAAGACCAGCAGGACGGTCGCGGCGGCCCCGGTCCACCGTCCGAACAGCACGGTGCCCAGCCAGAACACGGTGACGACGAGCAGGATGCCGGTGACGAACGGCCAGGCGTAGTAGGCCCACTGCCCGTAGCCGAACACCTCGAGGAAGGCGCGGACCGGGAAGATGTTGCCGATCCGCAGGGCGTGGTGGTCGAGCTGGCGCGGGACGTCCGGGAACGCGGCGGCGTCGTCGAGGACGAAGATGCCGTCGTTCCACCGCGGGTGCGGCCTGACCTGGAAGGTGACGACCAGGTGCAGCGCCACCAGCCCGAGCCCGACCGCCAGGTCGGTGAGGCGAGGGGAGTGCCGCCTCACGGAGCGGGCGCGGCCATGACCACCGGCTCCGCCGGGACGTCCAGCGGTGCCCCGGTCGCCGCCCGCACCTCGTCCAGGCCGACTCCCGGAGCGAGCTCGCGCAGCACCAGCCCGCCGTCCGAACCGTCGACGACATCGACGACATCGATGACGGCCAGGTCGGTGATCACCCGGTCGACGACGCCCCGGCCGGTGTAGGGGAGCGTGCACTCGGGCACGATCTTGTGGCTGCCGTCCTTGGCGACGTGCTCCATGACGACCACCACCCGCTTGGCGCCGTGGACGAGGTCCATGGCGCCGCCCATGCCCTTGACCATCTTGCCGGGGATCATCCAGTTGGCCAGGTCGCCGGCCGCGGACACCTGCATGGCGCCGAGGATCGCGGCGTCGATGTGGCCGCCACGGATCATGCCGAAGGACGTCGCGGAGTCGAAGAACGAGGCACCGGGGAGCAGCGTCACGGTCTCCTTGCCGGCGTTGATGAGGTCGGCGTCCTCCTCGCCCTCGAACGGGTAGGGCCCGACGCCGAGGATTCCGTTCTCGCTCTGCAGCGTGACGTGCACGCCGGGCGGCAGGTAGTTGGGCACGAGGGTCGGCAGCCCGATGCCGAGGTTGACGTACTGGCCGTCCCGCAGCTCCTGGGCGGCGCGGGCGGCCATCTGCTGGCGGGTCAGCGCCATCTCAGCCCTCCCTCCCCTCGCCGCCGGGTCGCGGTCGCACGGTGCGCCGCTCGATCCGCTTCTCGACGTCCGGCCCGACCCCGACCACCCGCTGGACGAAGACGCCGGGCGTGTGGACCTCCTCGGGCCGGATCTCCCCGACGTCGACCATCTGCTCGACCTGGGCGATCGTGACCCGCCCGGCCGTGGCGCACAGCGGGTTGAAGTTGCGCGCGCTCTCGCGGTAGACGAGGTTGCCGGAGCGGTCGCCCTTCCAGGCGTGGACCAGCGCGAAGTCGGTGACGATCGACTCCTCGAGCACGTACGTCCGCGTCTCGCCCGCGACGGTCAGCTCGCGGGTCTCCTTGACCGGCGACGCGACCGTCACCGACCCGTCGGCGGCGTAGCGCCAGGGCAGGCCGCCCTCCGCGACCTGGGTGCCGACGCCGGTCGCCGTGAAGAAGGCCGGGATGCCGGCGCCGCCGGCGCGCAGCCGCTCGGCGAGCGTGCCCTGCGGCGTCAGCTCGACCTCGAGCTCGCCGGAGAGGAACTGCCGGGCGAACTCCTTGTTCTCGCCGAC
>DATHAP010000041.1 GCA_035489715.1 Actinomycetes bacterium | reverse complement strand
GAGATCCCCGACCAGGACTCCGAGGTCGGCCACTGCGTCCACCGCATCGACATGCACCCGTCGAACCCCGACGTCCTCTACATGCAGAAGCACTGGGACGTCATGCGCAGCAAGGACGGCGGCGACTCGTGGCAGGAGGTCAGCGGCAACCTGCCGACCGACTTCGGCTTCCCCATCGCGGTGCACGCGCAGGAGCCGGAGACCATCTACGTCGTCCCGATCCTCAGCGACAGCTACCACTACCCGCCCGACGGCCGGCTGCGCGTCTACCGCAGCCGCAGCGGCGGTGACGACTGGGAGGCGCTGACCGACGGCCTGCCCCAGTCCGACTGCTACGTCAACGTGCTGCGCGACGCGATGTCGGTCGACCAGCACGAGTCGTGCGGCGTCTACTTCGGCACGACAGGGGGCCAGGTCTACGCGTCCAACGACTCGGGCGACTCATGGTCCGCGATCGTCCGCGACCTGCCGGCCGTGCTGTCGGTCGAGGTCCAGACGCTGTCATGAGCACCGGCACCACGACGGCGGTCCGGGTGGTCCTGCCCGCACACCTGCGCGCGATGGCCAAGGTCCAGGGTGAGATCCACCTGGACGTCGCCGGCGGGGTCACCCAGCGGTCGGTGCTCGACGCGTTGGAGGGCGAGTTCCCGATGCTGTTGGGCACCATCCGCGACCGGGCGACCGCCAAGCGGCGGGCGTTCATCCGGTTCTACGCCTGCGAGCAGGACCTCTCCCACGAGGAGCCGGACGCGCCGCTGCCGGAGCGGGTGGTGCGCGGCGAGGAGCCGTTCATGGTGATCGGGGCGATGGCCGGCGGCTGACCTGACCCGGCGGTAGGCCGACACCTCCGGCAGCAGGTCGCCTCGGCAGAGGAGCCCTGACGCCGGTGGGTCCAATTCCGGATCCAGCCCTCGTCGAGGCCCTCACGTCCGGTCGGAAGACCGCTGATCCGAAGGTCCCACCGCACCCGTCGAAGAATGGTCAGAGCCGGCCGTGGCCGCCGCTGACCCGCTCGGCCTCGGGCTGCGGCTCGAAGACGTTGCCGTCGGTCGGGCCGGTGCGCTCCCGGGAGAGGCCGGCCACCTTCATCAGCGGGGTGACCAGCCGGTCGAACGCCCACGGCATGGCGGTGAACCCCAGCCGGACCACCGGGTTCAGGGCCCCGACCGACACCCGAGGCTTCGGGTGGTCGAGGCAG
This sequence comes from Actinomycetes bacterium, assembly GCA_035489715.1. Lineage (NCBI taxonomy): Bacteria > Bacillati > Actinomycetota > Actinomycetes > Actinomycetes bacterium. Next base: position 1,113 of record DATHAP010000041.1, on the reverse strand, counting down.
CGCACGATCGCCGCCGCGACCTTGTCGGCCTTGTCGATCGGGGGCGGGGGCCGGCCGACCCGGCCGGCATAGCTCGCCGCCTGCCGGTAGACCGGCGTGTCCACCGGGCCGGGCGAGACGACGGACACCCGCACGCCACGCAGGTCACGGTTCTCGATCTCGAGGAGGCGGCCGAGCCCCCGCACCGCCCACTTGCTGGTCACGTAGGAGCTCATGAACGGCGTGGTGATCTCACCGAGCAGCGAGCCGGTCAGGACCAGGGTGCCGTGGCCCACCGAGCGGAAGTGCCGGAGCGCGGTGCGCGCCACGTTGGCCGAGCCGACCACGTTGGTGTCCACGACCCGTCGGAAGACGTCTGCCGGGACCTCCTCGAAGCGGCCGTAGGCGACGACTGCCGCCGTGGTGACCCACGCGTCGACCCGGCCGAAGCGGACGAGCGCCTCCGCGAGCACCTGGTCGACCGCGGCGTCGTCCGCGACGTCGGCCGGGACGACGAGCGTGGCGGCCGCCCCCGCGGCCCGGCACTCGTCCTCCGCCCGGCGGAGTGCATCGAGGCTGCGCGACGACAGCACGAGCCGCTCGCCCCGCGCGGCGAGCTGCAGCGCCGTGGCCAGCCCGATGCCGCTGGAGGCACCGGTCACGACAACGACCCGGGGTCCGCCGTCCGGCCAGCCGGTCGAGGCGTCGTCGTCGCTCACGGCTTGAGGACGACCTTGACGCAGTCGTCCTGCTTCTTCTGGAACACCTCGTACATGTGCGGGGCCTCCTCGAGCGGCACCTGGTGCGTGGTGAGGTCCAGGACGCCGAGCGGGTCGGCGTCGTCGGCGAGCAGCGGCAGGATGTCGTCCACCCAGCGCTTCACGTGGGCCTGCCCCATCCGCAGCGTGATGCCCCGGTCGAACATCTCCATCATCGGGAGCGGGTCGATCTCGCCGCCGTAGACGCCGGACAGCGAGACCGTCCCGCCACGGCGTACCGACTTCAGGGCGGCGTAGAGCGCGTCCAGCCGGTCGACGGCCATCTTGTCGGTGAGGGGCTGCGCGACCTTGTCGGGGAGCAGCCCGACGGCGGCCTGGGCGACCTTGCCGGCAGTGCCTCGCGCCGAGCCGTGCG
>DATHAP010000040.1 GCA_035489715.1 Actinomycetes bacterium | reverse complement strand
GAGGCGGTCAGCAAGGGCGTCAACGACAACGACCTCGCGGTGGTGTCCGTGCTGTCGGGCAACCGCAACTTCGAGGGCCGGATCAACCCGGACGTGAAGATGAACTACCTGATGTCCCCGCCACTGGTCGTGGCCTACGCGCTGGCCGGCTCGATGGACGTCGACATCACGACCGAGCCGCTGGGCACCGGCACCGACGGCGCGGACGTCTACCTGCGGGACATCTGGCCGACCAGCCAGGAGGTGCAGGAGGTCGTGGACTCCGCGGTCGCGGCCGAGATGTTCAGCCGGGGCTACGCCGACGTCTTCGCCGGCGACGAGCAGTGGCAGAACCTCCCGACCCCCACCGGTGACACCTTCGAGTGGGACCCGGAGTCGACCTACGTCCGCAAGCCCCCCTACTTCGAAGGCATGCCGGCCGACCCCGAGCCGGTCAGCGACATCGAGGGCGCGCGGGTGCTCGCCAAGCTCGGCGACTCGGTGACCACCGACCACATCTCACCGGCCGGCTCCATCAAGGCCGACTCGCCGGCCGGCGCGTACCTCCAGGAGCACGGCGTCGACCGCCGCGACTTCAACTCCTACGGGTCGCGTCGCGGCAACCATGAGGTGATGATCCGGGGCACCTTCGCCAACATCCGGCTGAAGAACCTGATCGGACCCCGGCCAGATGACATTCCTGTGGGCGGCTTCACCCGTGACTTCACCTCGGACGGCGAGGTGGCGACCATCTACGACGCCGCCCAGCACTACGCGGAGGCCGGCACCGCGCTGGTGATCCTGGCCGGCAAGGAGTACGGCTCCGGCTCGTCCCGTGACTGGGCGGCGAAGGGCACCGCCCTGCTCGGCGTCAAGGCGGTCATCGCCGAGTCCTACGAGCGGATCCACCGGTCCAACCTCATCGGCATGGGCGTCCTGCCGCTGCAGTTCCGCGACGGCGAGAGCGCCGGGTCCCTCGGACTGACCGGCGAGGAGGAGTTCTCGGTCACCGGGGTGACCGAGCTGGACGAGGGGCGCACGCCGCGAGAGGTCACCGTGTCGGCGACCGGAGCAGGCGGGGCGCCCGTCGAGTTCCAGGCCCGGCTGCGCATCGACACGCCGGGGGAGGCGGACTACTACCGCCACGGCGGGATCATGCCGTACGTCCTCCGGTCGCTGCTCCGCGACTGATCGACCTCCCGCCTTCCCGGGATGCCCCGCGCGGGGCACCAGAGCAGAGGGGACGAGTCGGACGTTTCGGGGCCGTTACGAACTTGTGACTTCCCGCGGGCCGCTACCGCTGAGTACGTTGTGCCCCACAACATTCTCGGCGGCCCCCGGACCGGGAGGCCGTGTCCAGTGGAAGGGCACCCTGACATGCGGATGCGGAAGATGGCGGTGGCCGGCGTAGCCGTGCTCACCCTGCTGCTCGCGGCCTGTGGCGGCGACGACGACGACGGTGGGACGGACAACAGCGGCTCCGGCGACAAGAGCAGCAACAGCGCCGAAGGCGGCAAGGTCGGCGTGCTCCTGCCGGACGCGGCCACCTCGCCGCGCTGGGAGAACAACGACCGCCCGCTCCTGCAGGAAGCGATCGAAGCCGCGGGCTACGACGCGATCATCCAGAACGCCTCCAAGGACGTGAACAAGTTCGCCCAGCTCTGCGACTCGATGATCAACCAGGCCGTCAACGTCCTGTTGGTCACAAACCTGGACTCGGAGAGCGGCGCCGCATGTGAGCAGAAGGCCAAGGACGCCGGCATCCCGAGCGTCGACTACGACCGGCTGACGCTGAACGGCTCGGCCGACTACTACGTCTCGTTCGACAACGTCGAGGTCGGCAAGCTCATGGGCGACGGCCTCATCCAGTGCCTCGACGACGACGGCAAGACCTCCGCGAACATCGTCAAGATCGACGGCGACCCGACCGACAACAACGCCTCGCTCTTCGCCGAGGGCTACGACGGGGCGCTCAAGCCGAAGGTCGACAGCGGGGACTACAAGATCGTCGGCGACCAGACCGGCAAGTGGGACGCGACCGTCGCGCAGACGACCTTCGAGCAGCTCTACACCAAGAACAACGGCAAGGTGGACGGCGTCATCTCGGCCAACGACACGATGGCCGGCGGCATTGTCACCGTCCTGAAGAACAACGGCGTAGCCGGCGATGTGCCGGTCACCGGCCAGGACGCCTCCGACGAGGGCCTGCAGCGGGTCATCGCCGGCACCCAGTGCGGCACGGTGTTCAACGACATCAAGGTCGAGGCGGACGCGGCAGTGGACCTGGCGGTCGCCATCCTGCAGGGAGGCAGCGCTGCCGAGGACCTGGTCAACGGCGAGGTCGAGGACGCCGAGGCCGGCCGCCAGGTGAAGTCGGTCTTCGCGAAGCCTGTCTGGATCACCCAGGACAACGTGCAGGACGTGTTCGACGCCGGCTACACCACGGTCGACAAGGTCTGCACGGCGGACTTCAAGGCCGCCTGCGACAAGCTGGGCGTCTCCTAGCAGGTCCGTCGGACCAGGCAAGTCCTGAGCAGGAGGGGGTCCGGCCCGGCAGGTCCGGCCGGGCCCCCTCGCCTCGACGGCAGCGAGGATCTAGCGTGCTGCTCGTCCTTCCCTCCGCACCGACGAGAGGCGACGTGCCATGACGACGATGACCAGCGAGGTGGGCGGCGCGCAGTCCGCCCGCACGGAGCCGCTGCTGGAGCTGCGCGGGGTCAACAAGAGCTTCGGCGCCGTTCAGGTGCTGCACGACGTCGACCTGGTCGTGCGCAGCGGCCGGGTCACCGCACTGGTCGGCGACAACGGCGCCGGCAAGAGCACGCTGATCAAGGGGGTCGCCGGGATCTACCCGTTCGACCGCGGTGACTACTTCTTCGACGGCGCGACCGTCCACGTCCACAACCCGAAGCAGGCCAACGCGCTGGGCATCGAGGTCGTCTACCAGGACCTCGCCCTGTGCGACAACCTCGACATCGTCCAGAACCTCTACCTCGGCCGGGAGTCCCTCAGCGGTGGGTTCCTCGACGAGCTCACGATGGAGGAGCGCGCCGCCGAGACGCTGGCGGGACTCTCGGTGCGCACCGTCAAGTCGATCCGGCAGAAGGTCGCCAGCCTGTCCGGCGGCCAGCGGCAGACCGTGGCCATCGCCCGGGCGGTCCTCTGGAACTCCAAGCTGGTCATCCTCGACGAGCCGACGGCCGCGCTGGGCGTCGCACAGACCGAGCAGGTGCTGCAGCTGGTGCGCCGCCTCGCCGACCGGGGCCTCGCCGTCATCCTGATCAGCCACAACATGAACGACGTGCTGGCAGTCGCCGACGACATCGCGGTGCTCTACCTGGGCCGGATGACGGCGCAGGTCGAGGCCAAGGACGTCACCCACTCACAGGTCGTCGAGCTCATCACCGGCGGTGCGCACTCCGAGAAGGCCGACGAGAGCGGGGTGACGGAATGAGCCAGACAGCCGTCCGGGGCGAGTCGCCCGAGACCCCGCCCGAGCTGCCACCGGCGCCACAGCTGAGCCTCGGTGACTCGGCCCGCGAGTACGTTTCCCGCGTCCGTGGCGGTGACGTGGGGCCGCTGCCCGCGATCCTCGGTCTCATCGTGCTGCTCGTCGTCTTCTCGGCGATGCGCCCGGACACCTTCACCAACTCGTTCAACTTCGCCAACCTGCTGATCCAGAGCGCACCGGTCATCGTCATCGCCATGGGACTCGTGTTCGTCCTGCTGATCGGCGAGATCGACCTGTCGGCCGGCTACACCGCCGGCGTCGCCGGCGCGATCCTCGGTGTCGTCGCCACCCGGAACGGCCAGCCGTGGTGGCTCGGCGTGATCGCCTGCCTCGCCATGGGCGCGGTGATCGGCGGTTTCATCGGGCTCCTCGTCTCACGCTCGGGCATCCCGTCCTTCGTCGTGACCCTGGCCGCCTTCCTCGGCCTCCAGGGCCTGCTGCTGCAGATCATCGGCGAGGGGGGCACGATCCGGATCGAGAGCGACACGGTCCTCGCGATCATGAGCAAGAACCTGCCGATCTGGCTGGGCTGGACGCTCTACGTCGTCCTCATCGTGGGCTACGCCGCCATCACGTACCGCGCGATGTCCACCCGTCGATCGCGCGGGCTGGTCACCCAGACGCAGTCCGTGTGGGCGGTCAAGGTCGGGGGGCTGGCCGTGCTCCTCGGCCTGTGCACCTACTACCTGAGCGAGGAGCGCAGCCGGAACCCCGCGGTGACCTCGATCAAGGGGGTGCCGATCGTCATCCCGGTGGTGCTGGTCCTGTTGATCGTGCTGACACTGCTGCTGAGCCGCACGGTCTTCGGTCGACACGTCTATGCCGTCGGCGGCAACGCGGAGGCAGCGCGCCGGGCCGGCATCAACGTCGAGCGGATCAAGCTGCTCTGTTTCGTCATCTGCTCGACCGTCGCCGCGATCGCGGGGGTCCTGCTCGCGAGCCGGGTCAACTCGGTGACTCCGTCGACCGGTGGCGGAGAGACACTGCTCTACGCGGTCGGTGCGGCGGTCATCGGGGGAACCAGCCTCTTCGGTGGCAAGGGCCGCCCGGCCGACGCCGTCATCGGCGGTCTGGTGGTCGCCGTCGTGGCCAACGGCATGGGCCTGCTCAACCAGCCTGCCGCGGTCGTCTACATGGTCACCGGTGGCGTCCTCCTCCTCGCCGCGGGCGTCGATGCGCTGTCGCGGCGGCGCGCCGCGGCGTCCGGACGGGCCTAGCAGGCCTGACGATGACGGTCCTGGCACGTGGGGCACGCGGGGCCAGGTCAGAGGACGTCCGCAGGGGCAACCTCTCGACCCTGCTCCGCTACGTCCACGTGCACGGGCCGACCGCGCGCAGCCATCTCACCGCCGTCCTGGGGCTGAACCGCAGCACCATCGGTGACCTGACCAGCGACCTGGTCACGGCCGGTCTCCTCCGCGAGGAGGCCGGTCGGGCCGACCGCCCGGGTGCCGCCGAGCGGCCGTCCGGCGCGGGAGGACGGCCCTCGCATGTCGTGTCGCCGGAGTCCGAGCGGGTCCAGGTGCTGGCGGTCGACGTCGGCGTCACCCACCTGACGGTGGCCCGGGTCGGTCTCGGTGGCGTGGTGCTCTCGCGGCGGGACCGCAGCTGGGGCCGCGGCCCCGGCGGCCGTCGCCCGCGGACCGTGTCGTCGGCCGTCCTGCGCGAGGCCGGCCGGCTGCTCGGCGAGGTCCCGGCCGGGGTGACGGTGGCCGGCGTCGGGGTCGCCGTGCCCGGCATGGTCCGTAGGCAGGACGGCTGGGTCCAGCAGGCGCCGAACCTCGGCTGGCGCGACGTACCGCTGGGCGTGCAGCTGGCCGACGCGCTCGGGCTCCTCGTCAGCGTGGGCAACGACGCCGACCTGGGGATGCGGGCCGAGCACGTGCGCGGTGCCGCTGCCGGGGTCGACGACGCCGTCTACCTCTCCGGGCACTCGGGCATCGGCGCGGGGATCCTTGCGGGCGGGGTGCCGCTCGGCGGCCGGGCCGGCTTCGCCGGCGAGGTCGGCCACACCGTCGTGCACCCCGCCGGCCTGGTGTGCCACTGCGGCTCCACCGGCTGCTGGGAGACGGAGTGCGGCGAGGAGCGTCTCCTCGAGCTCGCCGGGCGGGCGCCGGGCGGTGGCATCGCCGGCGTCCGCGAGGTCCTCGCCGCGGCCTTCGACGGCGACCGGGCGGCGATCGCGGCGCTGCAGGAGGTCGCGACCTGGCTCGGCCGGGGGACCGCCAACGTCGTCAACATGCTCAACCCGGAGGTGGTCATCCTCGGCGGAGCGCTCGCCGAGGTGTTCGTCGCCGCCGGTGACAGGGTACGCGAGGAGGTGGTCCGCACCGGGCTGGCCGCGCTGGTCGGGGAGGCCCGGCTCGTGGTGCCCGCTCTCGGCTCCGACTCCACCCTCGTCGGCGCCGCCGAGCTCGCCTTCGAGCCGCTCCTCTCCGACCCGCTGCAGGCGATCGCCCGCCGGACCGCGTCCTGACCAAGACCCGACTGCTCGACCCGCCCTCGATCCGCCCTCGATCCCCAAGGAATGCCATGAGCACCGACCGCACCCCCACCCCCGCCGACAAGTTCACCTTCGGGCTGTGGACCGTGGGCTGGCAGGCGCGGGACCCCTTCGGCGACGCGACCCGCGACGCCCTGGACCCGGTCGACTCGGTGCACCGCCTCGCCGAGCTGGGGGCGTACGGCGTCACCTTCCACGACAACGACGTGTTCCCCTTCGGCAGCGACGACGCGGCCCGCGACGGGCACATCAAGCGGTTCCGCCAGGCGCTGGACGAGACCGGGCTGGTCGTGCCGATGGTCACGACCAACCTCTTCACCCACCCGGTCTTCAAGGACGGCGGCTTCACGTCCAACAACCGCGACATCCGGCGCTTCGCGATGCGCAAGGTGATGCACAACCTCGACCTGGCCGCGGAGCTCGGCGCCAAGACCTACGTGTTCTGGGGTGGCCGCGAGGGCTCGGAGACCGACTCCGCCAAAGACGTGCGGGCCGCGCTGGACCGGTTCCGCGAGGCGATCGACACCCTCGCGCAGTACGTCACCGACCGTGGATACGGCATGCGCTTCGCCCTGGAGCCCAAGCCGAACGAGTCGCGCGGCGACATCCTCCTGCCCACAGTGGGTCACGCGCTGGCCTTCATCTCCACCCTCGAGCACCACGAGATGGTCGGCCTCAACCCCGAGGTCGGGCACGAGCAGATGTCCAACCTCAACTTCGTCCACGCGATCTCGCAGGCGCTGTGGCAGGACAAGCTCTTCCACATCGACCTCAACGGCCAGCACGGCCCGAAGTTCGACCAGGACCTGGTGTTCGGCCACGGCGACCTGCTCAGCGCCTTCTTCCTCGTCGACCTGCTCGAGAACGGCGGGGCGACCGGCGGCTGGGACGGCCCCGCCTACGACGGCCCGCGGCACTTCGACTACAAGCCGATGCGCACCGAGGACCTCGACGGCGTGTGGGCGTCCGCGGCGGCCAACATGAGCACCTACCTGCTGCTCAGGGACCGGGCGGCCGCCTTCCGTGCCGACCCCGCGGTGCAGGCGGCGCTGCAGGCGGCCCGGGTGCCCGAGCTGGCGGTGCCGACGCTCGCCGACGGCGAGTCCTACGCCGACCTGCTCGCCGACCGGTCGGCCTTCGAGGACTTCGACGCCGACGCCGCCGCGGCCCTGGGCTACTCGTTCGTCCAGCTCGACCAGCTCGCCGTCGAGCACCTGCTGGGCGCCCGCTGACGATGCCCTCCACGCCCCCGGCGGCACGCACCCTGGTCGCGGGCGTCGACTCGTCCACCCAGGCCTGCAAGGTCGTCGTCCGCGACGCCGGGACAGGTGCGCTCGTCCGCTTCGGCCGGGCGCCGCACCCGGACGGCACCGAGGTCGACCCGCAGGCCTGGTGGGATGCCCTGCAGGTCGCCCTGGCCGCCGTCGGCGGCCTGGACGACGTGGCGGCCCTCTCCGTGGGGGGCCAGCAGCACGGCATGGTCTGCCTCGACGAGGCCGGCGACGTCGTACGCCCCGCTCTGCTCTGGAACGACGTACGGTCCGCGGCAGCCGCCCGGGACCTGCTCGGCGAGCTCGGCGGGGGACAGGCCTGGGCCGACGCCGTCGGCGTGGTCCCGGTCGCGTCGATCACCGTCACCAAGCTGCGCTGGCTCGCCGACAACGAGCCCGACCACGCCGCCCGCACGGCCGCGGTCTGCCTGCCGCACGACTGGCTGACCTGGCGGCTGGCCGGCTCCGGTGTCCAGGACGTCACCACCGACCGCAGCGACGCGAGCGGCACCGGCTACTGGTCGGCGGCGACCGGCGACTACCGGCTCGACCTGCTCGAGCGTGCCCTCGGTGCCCGGCCCCACGTGCCGCGCGTCGTGGCCCCGCACGACGTCGCCGCACACCATGCCGCCCACCACGGCGCGGTGGCGCTCGGACCCGGGGCCGGTGACAACGCGGCCGCGGCCCTGGGCGTCGGCGCACGCCCGGGCGACGTCGTCGTGTCGATCGGGACCTCGGGGGTCGTCAGCGCCGTGGCCGACGTGCCGGCCAAGGACCCGAGCGGCATCGTCGCCGGCTTCGCCGACGCGACCGGCCGGCACCTGCCGTTGGTGTGCACCCTGAACGCGTCGCGGGTCCTGGACGCCACGGCCCGGCTGCTCGGCGTCGACCACGACGGGCTGTCCGACCTCGCGCTGGCCGCACCCGCAGGCGCCGACGGGTTGGTCCTGGTGCCCTACCTCGAGGGCGAGCGGACGCCGGACCGGCCGGACGCCACCGGCGCGCTGCACGGTCTGACCCTGACGTCGTCGACCCGGGCGCACCTGGCCCGGGCCGCGGTCGAGGGGCTGCTGTGCGGGCTGGCCGACGGGCTGGACGCGCTGTGCGAGCAGGGCGCTCGGGTCGAGCGGGTGCTGCTGGTCGGCGGCGGTGCCCGGTCGAGGGCGGTGCGCGAGCTGTCGCCGGCCGTCCTCGGCTGCCAGGTGGTGGTCCCGGAGCCGGGGGAGTACGTCGCCGACGGGGCTGCCCGGCAGGCCGCCTGGGTGCTCGCGGGCGGCGACGAGCCACCCGGCTGGGCGACCGCCTCGACGACGACGTACGACGCGGACCCGACCCCCGCGGTGCGCGACCGCTACGCCGAGGTCCGGGACATGACGGCCCGGGCCGTCAACCGCTGACGGGCGGTCGATCGCTAGGGTGCCGCGGTGCCCGGAGCCGCCGCGATCGCCGTGCTCTCGGTCGCGGTGCTGCTCGCGGCGATGGTCCAGGGTGCGGTCGGCATCGGCTTCGCCCTGGTCGCGGCGCCGGCGGTGACCCTCGTCGACACCGACCTGATGCCGGGCCTGATGATCCTGCTGGGCTTCCTGCTGCCGGTGCTCACCTTCGTGCGGGAGGCGGCGCACACCCGGTGGGGCGGGCTCGGGTGGGCGCTGGGCGGGCGGGTTCCCGGCACGGTCCTCGGGGTCCTGGTCGTCGCCACGGTCGACGACCAGGTGCTGGCCGTCGTCGTGGGCGTCGTCGTCCTCGCGGCGGTCGCGCTCACCTGGTACGTCGTCGAGGTGCCGGACACGCCCGCGACCCTGGCCGGCGCCGGACTGGTGTCGGGCGTGACGGGGACGGCCGTCTCGATCGACGGGCCGCCGGTCGCGATCGTGCTCCAGCACCTGTCCGGGCCCGAGCTGCGGGCCACGATGAGCGCCTACTTCGTCGGCGGCGGGATGCTGTCGGTCGCCGGTCTGGCCATCGGCGGCGAGCTGCGGGCGGCGCAGGCCGCGACGGCTGCCGTGCTGCTGCCGGCGGTGGTGGTCGGCTTCGCGCTGTCGGGGCCGCTGCGCCGGCACGTCGACGCCGGCCGGACCCGCGCGGCGGTGCTGGGCGTGTGCGCCGTGTCGGCGCTGGCCCTGCTCGGCCGGGCCGTGGTGGGCTGACGGCATGGAGCGTGCGGTCGTACCTCCGGGGTGGCCGGCCGAGGTGCTGCCACCGGGCACCCCGGGCTGGGAGCGCTCGGCGACCGGGTGGCTCTTCGACCTGTGCCCTGCCGACTACCGGGCGCACGAGGTCCTGCGGCGGCACCCGGTGGTTCTGGCCCGGTTCGCCGTCCACCACGTCCAGGCGGGCATCGAGGCGGCCCGGCGGGGGCTGGGGACGGTCCGGGCCGACCTGCGCGACGTCGCGGACCCCGAGACGGTGGCGGCAGCCGTCGCCGCCTACGAGCGCGAAGGGGCGCGGCTGATGGCGGCGGCCCGTGCGGTGGACCTGGTCGAGCAGGCGCTGCGCGGCCGGCGGTTCGTCGCCCGCCTCTGAGTCCCGCAAGGGAGCGGTCCCGAGTACGGTCCGGTGATGACCACCGAGCGGCAGGTCCGGATAAAGATCAGGGGTGAGCTCACGGACCTCACCGACGAGCAGCGGGCCGGTCTGCGGGCCGAGGCGCCGGACCACGACCCGCTGTCCGCGACCGGGTCGTCCTTCACCCGCGAGGGCCACGTCACCTACGAGATCGATGCCCGACCGTTCTTCACCTTCCGCTTCGCCGACTCGGCCGAGACCGACGACGAGCTGGCCGTCGCGGCCGACCGGGCGGTGTCTGCCGCCCGGGCCTGGCTGGACGCGCGCGGCCTGACCTACCGTCTGCGGGAGCCCCAGGTCGAGGACCTGTCGCAGGCGCCGCAAGGGAGCCGGCAGCGTCGTGAGCAGCGCAAGGGCTGACCCGGCGGGGCACGCACGTAGACTCGGGCGGGTGCTGGAGCAGATCCACGGACCCCGCGACCTGCGGCGGCTCGACCACGACGAGCTGGCCGCCCTGGCTGCCGAGATCCGGGACTTCCTGGTGCGCTCGGTGTCGAAGACCGGGGGACACCTCGGGCCCAACCTCGGTGCGGTCGAGCTGACCCTCGCGCTGCACCGGGTCTTCGACTCGCCGCACGACCGGATCCTGTGGGACACCGGTCACCAGGCCTACGTGCACAAGATCGTCACCGGCCGGGCAGGGCGCTTCGAGGGGCTGCGGCAGAAGGGCGGCCTGTCCGGCTACCCCAGCCAGGCCGAGTCCGACCACGACGTGATCGAGAACTCCCACGCGTCGACCGCGCTGTCCTACGCCGACGGGCTGGCCAAGGCCTTCCAGCTGCGCGGCGAGACGGACCGGCACGTGGTCGCCGTCGTCGGCGACGGCTCGCTGACCGGTGGGATGGCGTGGGAGGCGATCAACAACATCGCTGCCGACCACACGCGGCGGCTGGTCATCGTCGTCAACGACAACGAGCGGTCCTACGCCCCCACCATCGGCGGTCTCGCCCACCACCTCGCGACGCTGCGCACGACCCGCGGCTACGAGCGCTTCCTCGAGTGGGGCAAGCGGGTGCTCGGCCGCACCCCGGTGGTCGGCCAGCCGGTGTTCGAGGCGCTGCACGGTGTGAAGAAGGGCATCAAGGACATCGTCGCCCCTCAGGGCATGTTCGAGGACCTCGGCCTCAAGTACGTCGGGCCGGTCGACGGGCACGACATCGAGGCCGTCGAGCACGCGCTCAACCGTGCCAAGGGCTTCCACGGGCCGGTGCTCGTCCACTGCATCACCCGCAAGGGACTGGGCTACAAGCACGCCGAGGACGACGTGGCGGACAACTTCCACGGCATCGGCGTCATCGACCCCGAGACCGGTCAGCCGATCTCGAGCTCCGGTCCCTCGTGGACCAGCATCTTCGCGGACGAGATCGTCGCCATCGGCCGGGAGCGGCTCGACGTCGTCGGCGTGACGGCCGCGATGCAGATCCCGGTCGGGCTGGACAGGTTCGCCGCCGAGTTCCCCGAGCGGGTCTTCGACGTCGGCATCGCCGAGCAGCACGCGACGACCTCCGCCGCAGGGCTGGCGATGGGCGGCCTGCACCCGGTGGTCGCGGTCTACGCCACCTTCCTCAACCGGGCCTTCGACCAGGTGCTCATGGACGTCGCGCTGCACAGGTGCGGCGTCACCTTCTGCCTGGACCGGGCCGGCGTCACCGGTCCGGACGGCGCCAGCCACCACGGCATGTGGGACCTGGCCGTCCTGCAGGTGGTGCCCGGCCTGCGGCTGGCAGCCCCGCGCGACGCGGTCACCCTGCGCGCTCTGCTGCGCGAGGCGGTCGCCGTCGACGACGCACCGACGGTGGTGCGCTACCCGACCGGCGCGGTGGGCGCCGACGTGGTCGCCGTCGAGCGGGTGGGCGGCACGGGCACCAGCGGCGCGGGCACCAGCGGCGCGGTCGACGTGCTGCGGCGGTCGGCTGACGCCGCCGACGTCCTGCTGGTCTCCGTGGGCGCGATGGCCGGCATGTCGCTCGAGGTGGCCGAGCGCTGCGCCCAGCAGGGCATCGGCGTCACCGTCGTGGACCCGCGGTGGGTCAAGCCGGTGCCGGAGACCGTGGTGCGGATGGCTGCCGACCACCGGTGCGTCGTCGTGGTCGAGGACGGCGTCCGGGCCGGCGGTGTCGCGGGAGCCGTCACCCTGGCCCTGCGCGACGCCCGGGTGCCGGCCCCCGTGCGCAGCTTCGGGGTCCCGGTCGAGTTCCTCGACCACGGCACACGTGCCGAGGTGCTGCTCGAGATCGGCCTCACCCCGCAGGAGATCGCCCGCGACATCGTCGAGACGGTGGCCAGCCTCGAGGCACCGGTCGAGCACCGGGCTCCGAGCGACGCGGCGCCCGCGGACTGACCTCAGTCGCCGTCCCCGTCGCCCATGCCGAGAGCCGCTCCCAGGCTCGCTCCGCCCGCGCCGCCCGCGGCCAGCAGCCACCGCATGTCCGGCCAGTCGGCGGAGCTGGTCAGGGTCGCCCCACGGTCCGGGTCGACCGAGGCCACCTGCTCGGCCAGCGGCACCCGGGCGCTGCTCTCGAGCTCCTCGGGGGTCGTCCGGAAGCGGCTGCGACTCGGCTCGCTCATGGTGTGATCATGGAGCCCCGTCCGGGGTGGCGCAAGGGTGGGCAGCCGGCCCGCCGGTCAGCGTTCCGGGCGCACGTCCACCAGCCGGCCGACCTTGTCGATCCGGTGCTCGGGGTTGCCGAGGGCGGTCGGACCAGTGGTCGCCCGCCGCGTGGTCCTCGGGCGTCGCACAGGTCGACAGGATGATCCACGCGTCGGTGGCTGGGTTCTCGCGGACGGCCAGGGACGGGCGCCGACTGGCTCATCCGGGAGTCGTGGTCGCGGAACGAGACCCGCAGGGTGCGGGTGATCCGGTAGTCGTAGACCCGGCCATCCGCCGTCACCAGCACATGGGCTCCTCGGCGCAAAGCCGGCAGCGCAGCTACGCGGGTGGCCCGGGTGGAGCAGGCTGGCATCCCTCACGGTAGGCACACTGCCCGACGGCGCGCCAGGAACGACGTGCTGGGGAACGAAACGACATGCTGGGGAACGACGTCAGCGGTAGAGGACGGCGCGCAGGTGCGGGGTCCCTACGGCGTCGTCGCGGAGCACGATCTCGGCCGGCCGGCCGCCCTCCGGTGCCAGTGACACCTCGTCGGCGGTGAGCAGCACCGGCCGGGGAAAGCCGCGTTCGCCGGCCGGCGTGGCGGCGGCCGCCGCAGCCGTGAAGGCCGGGTCGATCCTGGTGAGGTCCAGCCAGCCGCGACGCCGCATCGGGACCGCGGCGGCGCGCAGCCCGGTGCCGTCCTGGGCAGCCAGCGCCTCCCGCAGGGTGCGGGAGGCGAGAAGCGTCACCACGTCGCAGTCGCCGATCGGCCGCAGCGTCGACCCGTCGCGCAGCCGCTCGGCGGCGACGGCACCCATCCGCTCCAGGTAGGCCAGGGCCTCCGGCCACCAGGGCGCGGGGTCGATGCCGGCGGCGTCCAGCGCCGACTGCGGCACGACCACGACCTCGTCCGGGTCGGACTCGGCGGCGACGAAGCCGAGGCCCACGTCGAGGGCACCGCCGAGCACCCGGAGCCGGATCCAGTCGAGGCCGGGGTGCAGCGGGTGGTCGACCGGCAGGCCGACCGGGCGGGCCAGCTCGCGCAGGTGGTCGGGGTGGGTGCGGGCGACGATGCGCCGGCCGCGCAGGAAGGCACCGACCCGGTGGCGGCCCAGGTCACTCTCGGGGTCGGCCCCGGACAGCGCGCGCCGCAGCTCGAGCCAGGTCACCTCGACCGGGACGTCCCCGCTCAGGAGCACGCCGTCGTCTGTCGGCACGATGTCGACGTCGTCGAGGACCGCGACGGCCAGGGCCAGCCGACGGAGGTCCACGGAGTCAGGTGCCTGCACGACACGACACTACCCGCGGGTCACCGGGCACAGACTCGGCCAGCAGGGTGAGTGACGCTCACTGAGCGTGACCGCCCGAGAAGGGCCGCGCGGCGCGGCCTTCAGCCCTGCTGGCCGATGTTGACCATCCAGCCGATGCCGAAGCGGTCGGTGCACATGCCGAACTCGTCGCCCCACATCTGCTTCTCCAGCGGCACCGCGACCTGGCCGCCGTCGGCCAGCCTGCTCCAGTAGCCGCGCAGCTCGTCGGCGTCGCTGCCGCTGAGGCTGATCGCGATGTTGTTGCCGGGCTCGTGCTTGGTGTCCGGCGGGTTGTCGGCGCCCATGAGGACCATGCCGTTCGGCGCGCTGAGCTGCCCGTGCATCACCTTGTCGGCCACCGGGCTGTCGGCCTGCCCGAACTCGCCGAAGGTGCTGATCGTCAGGTCGCCGCCGAAGATGTCGCGATAGGTCTCCATCGCCTCGCGCGCGTTGCCGTCGAAGGAGATGTAGGGGTTGAGGACGGAAGCCATGCGGTCGCTCCTCGCTAGATGCGTCGGGTGGTCGGGACTGTAGACCGGCCGGGCGACACCGAGTCATCGCCGACGGGCGGATACTCGGGAAGGTGACGAGCCGAGCGCCGGCTGCGGCTGCCGCCCTGGCCGCCCTGGCGGCACTGGCCGAGGACCCCGAGCGACACGTCGAGCCTCCGGAGGGATCCCGGCAGGTCGTCGACCCCCGTTACACCGTGGTCGTCACGCCCGACGGCCGGTGGGCCGGCGTGTGTGCGCTCCGGCTGCCCGCCGACGAGGCAGCCCTCGCGGCTGCGGTGGCCGACGTGCGCGCGCTGACGGCCGGGAGCGAGCTGGTGCTGTGGAACGCCGGGTCGTCCGCGACGCCCTCCGACCTGCCGCAGCGCCTCCGGACGTACGGTCTGCAGGACCCCGCCCCGCCCTTCGACCCGGTCTGCGCGGCCATGGTGCTCGACAGCGTCCCGCCGGCGGCCGACGGGGTGGAGGTCCGGCGGATCGGGACGTTCGAGGAGCACCTGGCCGGCCTCGAGGTCATGCTCGCGGCTGCCGAGTGGGCGCCCGAGCACGCCGCCGCCGAGCGAAGCCGGGCTCGGGACGTCTTCGACCGACGGACCCGTCGCGGCGGCTTCCAGTGGCTCGCGCTGGTCGACGGCGAGCCGGTCGCCTTCGGCGCGGCGGACCGGGCCGACGCCGGGCTCTTCCTGGCCGGCGGCTCGACGCTCCCGGCGGCCCGCGGGCGGGGCTGCTACCGGGCGCTGGTGCACGCGCGGTGGCAGGAGGCGCAGCGCCTCGGGCTGCCCGGACTGGCGGTCCAGGCGCAGTACGGCACGTCGGCGCCGATCCTGCGCCGGCTCGGCTTCACCGAGGTCGCGCAGGTGCACACCCTGCGCGACCCCTGACGCTCAGCCGCGCGGCAGGCTGGCGACCCCTGGCTCGAGGAAGCGGGCGCCGGTGACCCGCTCCGACACGCCTTCCCGGTCCAGGTACGGCGTCACACCGCCCAGGTGGAACGGCCAGCCGGCGCCGAGCAGCATCGCCAGGTCGATGTCGCGCACGTCGGCGACGACGCCCTCGTCGAGCATGAGCCGGATCTCCTGCGCGAGCGCGTCGAGAGCTCGGCGACGTACCTCCTCCTCGGTCAACGGCGAGGTGCCCTGCTGGAACAGCTCGGCCACCTCGCGGTCGACCGTCGGCGTGGCGCCCTCCCAGACGTAGACGCCGGTCTTGCCGGCCGCGACCAGCCGGCCGAGGTTCGCCGAGACTCCGAAGCGGTCCGGGAAGGCCTCGTGCATGGTCTCGGCGACGTGCAGTGCGACGGCCGGGCCGACCAGCTGCAGCAGCACGAACGGCGACATCGGCAGGCCGAGCGGTTCCAGCGCCTTGTCGGCCACCTGGAAGTCGGTGCCCTCGTCGACGGCCCGGGTCACCTCGCCGAGGAAGCGGGTGAGGAGCCGGTTGACGATGAAGGCCGGCCGGTCGGCGACCAGGACGCACGACTTCTTCAGCGCCTTGCCGACGGCGAAGGCGGTGGCCAGCGAGGCGTCGTCGGTCCGCTCGGCGCGGGCGATCTCGAGCAGCGGCAGGACGGCGACCGGGTTGAAGAAGTGGAAGCCGACGACCCGCTCGGGGTGCTCGAGCTTCGAGGCCATCTCGGTGACCGACAGCGACGAGGTGTTGGTCGCGAGCACGCACTCGGGCGAGACGACGGCCTCAACCTCGGCGAAGACCTGCTGCTTGACCTTCATCTCCTCGAAGACGGCCTCGATGACGAAGTCGGCGTCGGCGAAGGCCTCCTTGCCGGTCGACCCGGTGACGAGCGCCTTGAGCCGGTTGGCCTTGTCCTGGTTGACCCGGCCCTTGGCGAGCAGCTGGTCGACCTCGCCGTGCACGTAGCCGACGCCCTTGTCCACCCGCTCCTGGTCGAGGTCGGTCATCACGACCGGCACCTCGAGCCGCTGGGCGAACAGCATCGCGAGCTGCGAGGCCATCAGCCCGGCGCCGACGACGCCGACCTTGGTGACCTCGCGGGCGAGCGCCTTGTCGGGCGCCCCAGCGGGTCGCTTGGCGCGCCGCTGCACGAGGTCGAAGGCGTAGAGCCCGGCCCGGAGCTCCTCGCCCATGGCCAGCTCGAAGAGCGCCGTGCGCTCGGCGGCGATGCCCTCGACGTACGTCGCGGTGCGCGCGAGGGCGAGCAGCTCGATCGCGCGGTACGGCGCCGGGGCCGCACCGTGGACCCGCATGTCGGCGATGCCCTTGGCCCGGGCCAGCGCCTGGTCCCACGCCTCGCCCCGGTCGACCTCGGGTCGCTCCACCACGGTCTCGCCGCGCACGACCGCGGAGGCCCACTCCAGCGACCGCTCGAGGAAGTCGGCGGGCTCGAGCAGGACGTCGGCGATGCCGAGCTCGTAGGCCTGCTTGGCCTTGAGCATGCGGTTCTGGTTCATCGCGTTCTCGACGACGACCGTGACCGCCTTGTCGGCGCCGACCAGGTTGGGGAGCAGCTGGCTGCCACCCCAGCCGGGCACCAGCCCGAGGAAGACCTCGGGGAACGCGACCGCGGCGGCGCCGGCCGACAGGGTGCGGTAGTGGCAGTGCAGGGCGAGCTCGAGGCCGCCGCCCATGACCGCGCCGTTGACGAAGGCGAAGGTCGGGACCCTGGCGTCGCGCAGCTTGCGGAAGGTGTCGTGGCCGAGCGCGAAGTAGGCCTTGGCCTGCTCGGGCGTGCCACCCGCCTCCATCACCTTGAGGTCGGCGCCGACCGCGAAGATGAACGGCTTGCCGGTGATCGCGACGGCGACCACGTCGTCGCGGCCCAGCGCCTCGTCGACGGCGGCGCCGATGTTGGTCAGGCTCTTCGGCCCGAGCGTCGTGGGCCTGGTGTGGTCGAAGCCGTTGTCGATCGTGATGAGCGCCGCGGTGCCGCCGCCGTGGGGAAGCGCGACGTACTGCACCGGCGCGTGGGTGACGACCTCGTCCGGGAAGTCGATCAGGCTCGAAGGCGTCGGGCTCGTCACCGGTCGGCCATCCCCTCGAAGTGCGGGTTCTCCCAGATCACGGCGCCGCCCATGCCGATGCCGATGCACAAGGCGGTGAGGCCGTAACGGACCTCGGGGTGCTCCTCGAACTGACGGGCCAGCTGGGTCATCAGCCGCACGCCGGAGGACGCGAGCGGGTGGCCGACGGCGATCGCCCCGCCGTACTCGTTGACCCGTGGGTCGTCGTCGGCGATGCCGAAGTGGTCGAGGAAGGCAAGCACCTGCACCGCGAAGGCCTCGTTGAGCTCGAAGAGCCCGATGTCGTCGATGGTCAGGCCGGCCTTGGCGAGCGCCTTCTCGGTCGCGGGGACCGGGCCGATGCCCATGACCTCCGGCTCGACACCGACGAACGCGTACTGCACCAGCCGCATCCGGACCGGCAGTCCGAGCTCGTCGGCCACCTCTTCGGCGGCCAGGATGCAGGCGGTCGCGCCGTCGTTGAGGCCGGCGGCGTTGCCCGCAGTGACCCGGCCGTGCGCACGGAACGGGGTCTTCAACGTCGCGAGCTCCTCGACGGTGGTGCCCGGCCGCGGCGGCTCGTCGCCGGTCGCCAGCCCCCAGCCCTGGTCGACGCTGCGGGTCGCCATCGGGACCAGGTCGGCGTCGATCTTCCCGTTGGCGAGCGCCTTGGCGTACTTCTCCTGGCTGGCGGCCGCGAACGCGTCGCAGCGCTCCTTGGTCAGCAGCGGGAAGCGGTCGTGCAGGTTCTCGGCAGTCGCCCCCATGACGAGCGCCGACGGGTCGACCAGCTTCTCGGCGACGATCCGGGGGTTGGGGTCGACGCCCTCGCCCATCGGGTGGTGGCCCATGTGCTCGACGCCGCCGGCGACGACCACGTCGTAGGCACCGACCGCGATACCCCCGGACGCGGTGGTGACGGCCGTGAGGGCGCCGGCGCACATCCGGTCGATCGCGTAGCCCGGCACCGTCTTGGGCAGCCCGGCGAGCAGCGCCGCGGTGCGCCCGATCGTCAGGCCCTGGTCGCCGATCTGGGTGGTCGCGGCGATGGCCACGTCGTCGATGCGCTCGGGCGGCAGCTCGGGGCGGCGCCGGACCAGCTCGCGGATGCAGCGGATGACCATGTCGTCGGAGCGGGTCTCCGCGTACATCCCCTTGGGTCCGGCCTTGCCGAACGGCGTGCGGACCCCCTCGACGAAGACGACGTCACGGACGGTGCGGACGCTGCGGGCGGGTCGGCGCACGGGCACTCCTCGGCCGGGGTTCGGGCTCGGCCGATGCTACTCGTCAGTAACTACGTCCGCCAACCGGCCGCGGCGGCAGCGGAGGTACAGTCCCCGCCGCCGGCATCCTCCGGTTGCTCCGCTGCCCCTCGCACACCCCCCGGACCGATGCCGTCCTACTCCTGCGCACCCCGCGACGCCGATGACCTCCGACGCCGATGACGCCGATGACCTCCGACGCCGATGAGGCCGATGACCTGTCACCCCGATGACCTGAACGCGGCGTGCCGCGGCGACGAGACGGCCTTCACCCGGCTGTTCCGAGCCCACCAGCCACTGCTGCTGCGCTACCTGCGCCCCCTGGCCGGTGTCGCGCACGAGGACGTGGCGGCCGAGACCTGGGTGCAGGTGGTGCGCGGGCTGCGCGACTTCGACGGCGACCTGGACGGGTTCCGCGGCTGGCTGTTCACCATCGCCCACCGGCGCTGGGTGGACCACGTGCGGGCGGAGAGCCGCCGCCCGCCGCGCCAGGACGAGGCCACCGCACTCGACCTGCCGGCCCGCGAGCAGGTGGACGAGGTCGTGGAGACAATCCTGTCCACGGAGCGGGCGGTCGACCTGATCGGCCGGCTGGCGCCCGACCAGGCCGAGGTGGTGCTGCTGCGGGTGGTCGCCGACCTCGACGTCGCCGCCACGGCCCGGGTCGTGGGCAAGAGCCGGGGTGCGGTCCGGGTCCTCACCCACCGCGGCCTCCGCCGGCTGGCCACGCTGCTCGAGCGGGATCAGGTGCAGGTGTCGGGCACGGACCAGGACCTGGACCCGGACCTGGACCCGGACCTGGACCGACAGGTCGTCCGTCGGGGTGTAACGCGGCGCAGTCGCTCATCGGTGACAGAGGAGTCATGAGACACCAAGTCGTACGTCCGCGGGACCGCCGGGTCGCCGCCCTGCTGGCCGCCGCCGCTGCCCCTGCCGAGCGCCCGGTGCCCGGCGAGGCGGCGGCCCTGGCGGCCTACCGCGACGCGGTGGC